>JAUPLZ010000032.1 GCA_030836705.1 Campylobacterota bacterium | reverse complement strand
TTTATGATAGATACTATCTCATCAGATAGAGGCTTTACTTGCTACATAAACCGCCCAAACCTCTTAATGATAAGAAGTTTATGTAGCAAGTAAAGCCTCTATCTGATGAGATAGTATCTATCATAAAATATTTAGCGATATTTTCAAAGTTTGGCTCTTGGTCTGTATCAAAACATAAATCTATCTCAAAATCTCGGTATCTTTTAAAATCGACTTTGTAGGTGAGAATATCCACTATTTGAGATATAAGCTCTCTTGGTGGTGGGTCTTTGTGATATTGCTTCATTCCAAAGATGACCATAATGGCTTTTTGGTAATGCTTCTCTCTTTTTTTGTAGTAGTAGATATTTTGATTTTCAAATTGATAGACGGTCGCTAACTCTTTTTTGGATAATCTCTTTTTGATTTGGTTGTATTTAAAATCACCCTTTTTTAGTTTGTGCCAGTTTCCTAAATTCTCTAAATGTTTGAGCTTGTATTGTAATGAGAATTCTATCCTAATGGTATCTATGTAAAAGTTCAATATTTTACTGTTGATTGATGTTTCTAACTGCTCTAAAATATTCAAGTTTTACCTCTCTTTTTCTACTCTACATTACGGGCGTGAATTCTTAAGCCACTTTTTGCACTGCTTGACTACTCTCATCAAATACCGCCCCCGCCGTGGGTAGGGGCTGTTTTATACTCCTAAAAATAATTAAGAGTATTTTACTCTCTTAGACTGCCTTGGTATTCCCTGCAATGGGTATTTTTTTCAAACCTTAAACGGCTCTTTTTAGCCTGTTTAGGTATCCTTTTGCAAGGTCGATATTTTCATCTGTAAAGTTTAATCTTCTTTCAAGATGATAACCTCTATTTATGAGATTTGGTACTTCAACTTCTATGAGTTCAATGCCTTTGTTTTTGATAGTACAAAAGTATTGATTTGAGTTTTTTGCACCCTCAATAAATGATAATCTCTCACCGTTTAATAATTTGGTTAATGCTATAATCAAATAGCTTGTTTTTCTATTTTCCATTATGCACCACCTCATCTAGTTTTAAAACAATATCGTGAATAAATCCTAAATCAACAATATCAAGGCTTTTGAGCTTATCAAGCACCTTGATACTTATCTCATAGGTGTATAAGTCCTCTATGTTCTCTATTTTGAGCATATCATCTACTAGCCAGTGGATAAGGCTCTCTTTATTTTCGTTTGTGCTTTTGCCACTGTTATAAAAATCGTCCACAGTAAGGGCAACAATATGTTTTATTCTTTTTGATAGTTTCATACTGCACCGCCGTTGATAAAAGCGTCAAGCTCTGATTTTTTAAATATCGTCACTCTATCGCTTAGCTTGTATGCTCGTATTTTATTTTGAGCCACATAGTGCCACAGTGTAGATAATCCTACTCCTAAATATTTGTGAGCGTCCTTGGCTCTCATATTGATTAGTGTTTCCACTTGTTTATCTTTCTATTTCATACCTTGAAATAAAAGGACTTTAGCTAAAGGTTTTCAATCCTGCTTATATTGGTATTTGCAAGATTAAGTAATTACAAGTCGGATTATAAGGGTAGTTTCCAGTAGAGGAGATGAAACTAAAAAATGTTAAGAATTTGATTTTTTTTGGTTATTTTTTAAACCTTGGCTAATAATATCGGTCAATGGTTTAATAGCCTTGGCTTGTTTTAGTTTGTGTATTTTATTTAGCTCTTTTAGCCAATTCTGAATTCTTGTTATGGTCATCGGTTGTGCTGTTAATGGAGCCTCCATAAGAGTTAAAAATTCTTTTATCTGTGGCTTTATTTCTGACGGTGCAATTTTTAAAAACTCTTTGGTTATTTTTATTTCTTTATTCATTCCATTATAATATTCTCGAGTGAATATTTTACTGTGCATTGTTTCGTTGTTATTAGTTGCGTTATCGGTTATATAAAGAGATAAATAATATAATATAAAATATTCTATTTCATCTATTTTCATCTCAAAAGGCAAATCATCAAAAAAATCTAAATTTAGCTCCAGCACATCATAATTGTAGCCAGTCTTATATTTTTTATTTTTAACAATAGTTCTATAAATTGTTATTGTTTCAATCTTTTTTTCTGTAAAATTTGGATACTCATCTCTTACTTTTTGTACATCATAATAAACTTTATTATTATCCATTTTTCACCTCATCTAAATAATTACCATACCACTCGATAAGCCCTCTCATTGCTTCTATGTATGTGGCTCTGTTGTATGCACTCTTAACCTTATTTGGCTCTTTGTGTGCCAGTAGTGCCTCGATAACTTCACTTGTATAGCCGTGTCCTTTTTGTGGGTCGTTGGCGTAAGTGTTGGCTATGGTTGAAAAGATACTTCTAAATGAGTGAGGTACTAACTGCTCTTTGGTGTAGCCTAATCGTCTTAAAGCAAGTATGAGGGTATTATCGCTTATGGCTCTATCTTTGTAAACACTACTTATAAATACATATTTGCTACTCATCTGATTTTCTTTTATCTCTTTGAGTATCATTACAACTTGATGAGGTAAAGGCAAGATAAAAGCTTCTTTGGTTTTCATTTTCTCTTTTGGTATGTGCCATTCGTTCTTTTCAAAGTCCAATTCCGTCCACTCCATTAGCCTTAGATTGGAGTTTCTAACAAAAAGGTAAGGTAATATCTGTAAAGCTTTTTGAGTGCTATAATCACCGCTATAATTATCAATAGCAAGTAAAAGATTTTTTATCTCTTTGGGGTCGGTGATAGTTGGATAGTTAATTTGTTTGCGTGTGCCTAAAACTACTTTTTTATCAATATCAAAAATGATGTTATGAGGTATGTATTCGTGAGTAACTGCATATTTAAAAATTTGTTGAAGTAAAACGGCTGTTCTGTTGGCGGTTTCCTGTAAGCCTCTCTCTTTTAGTGCTTCAAGGATAAATATAATATCTTTACGGGTTACCTCATCTATGGGTTTATCTTTGATTGATAGTTTTTTGCCGTTTAGTTCGTGAGTTGTATAGAGATAGTTATCTAGGGCTTTTGATAATTTGAGATGATAGTTTTCTGATACATTGGATTTATAGCTTGTGTGCCATTTTTGAGAGATGTTATAAAAGGTATTTTCTTTTTTAGCTTCTATTGCTTGGTTGGTTGCTTTATCATCTTTTCTTTTTTGGCTTGGGTCTATCCCTTGAGATATAAGCTCTTTTAACTCATCTCTTTGTTTTCTTGCTTGTTTAAGTGTAACGGTTGGATAAGTTCGTAATGATAATCTATTCTCTTTGCCATTGAAAAAATACTTTAACCGCCACCATTTACCGCCGTTTGGAGTGATTGAAATATAAAGTCCTCCACCGTCAAATAATTTATATTCTTTATCTTTGGGCTTTGATGTTCTGATTTTTATATCATTTAAAGGCTCTGTTTTTCGTGCCACAGGGATAAACCTTGGATTATAGGGATAACTTTTTTTACAAGTTTACTCATATTATAGCAGTTATCCCTAAAGTTATCCCTAAAAATTGTGGATTTAGTTAAATTGTATAAAATTACCTTAGACACTAAATTGGCTTTAAAGCTCGTATCTTAGGGGCTTAAATGATGTTTGTTGGATTGTGTTAGATTGTGTTTTGGTGGAGGTGTGGGGGATCGAACCCCAGTCCTAAAACAGCTAGAACTATGACTCTACATGCTTAGATGATGTTGTTTGTTCTCATCTTGCTTCGTACTACACCCAAAACTATGCAAGACCAGCCTAAAGGTTCATCCATGGGTTAGGCAACCCACAGGTATAGTCATCAGATATGATACCTCAAACTCCGGCTAAGATGACACTCGCCGGCGAGGCAGTCCTCCGCGTTAGCGGGGTTAAATACTTACGCTACTGCGTAAGCTGGACGATAATCTGTATTGTTTGCGTTTATTCGCGTTGGGCCGCGTAACGGAATTGCCCAGTCCGACATGCACATAGCCCCGACTACTCCAGTCGAAACCAAGTCACCCCCATATTTTAACAATCGGTAATTAAAAATTAACAATTGCTATTCGTAATGCTTGGCATTACCTCTAGTCATAGAGTAAAAGAATTCTAACACTTTTGGGTGAGTTTGTCAATAGGTCGGACCAAAGGGCAAAGAGGGCAAAAAACCCAAAAGTATTTAAAATATTTTTGGAGTAATGCTTTGTATTAATCTTGCGGCGGTACCTGCTTTGTCTGTTTTGGGCTGATAGAGATAGTGATGTATCTTCGGAGGAATATATTTTGGGATATCCAGTGTCTCAAACTCTTCTTTGGCAGCTTGTTTGGCTTTAAACAATGCCATCTGAACTCTGGAGTAGAAGTTTGCTGCACCTTCTCCGGAAGTTTCTATAGAAAGGAAATTGGCAGCAGGAAAGCGGCTTGTGACCAAAGATTGGATGCCGTCTGAAATACAGGAAGAAGGCATGCAGCCAAAAGGCTTGACGGAGATGACCAGGTGTGCAAGATTTTCTTTGGCGCTTTCGATGAGGTGCGCTACCTCCATATGCCCTTCTCCTCCGCTTGATTCTAGAGGATAGTAGGCTTTGCTTAGATCGGCCAGTTTTTGGATGTCGGGTATTTCAAAATCATGAAGTCCTATGGCTTTGGCGTAAAAGGTAAAGTGGGTTTTGAGTGCGATTTTTGCAGTTTTAATAAGCAGTTTGTTTTTTGGGTTTGAAAAATCTATCTTTTTTTGATCAGGTTTTTCTATATCTTGGGTTTTTTCCAGCGCAAATTCAGCTTCCCATATGCTGAGCATCAGGCGGTTGATAAGGGGCTGAGGGATGCACTCTGCGCCTTCTTCTTCTAAAAATCGATGCAAATTATAGTTGCCGTCTCCTTCGGTCATGGCCGCCCAAAATTCACCCATCACCATCACTTTTGGTTTGGGCTGCAAACGGTCAAGGCCTACTTTTTCAAGAACTTCCCTGCATTTCCACATTGCCTTGAGAAGATTTTTTTTCTGCATGAACGCTTCGGAGACGATCTTTCTGCACGCTTCGATGGCCTTATCGGTTGCGCCTTTTTGGAGTTCATAGGGGCGCATTTTGTAGCCAAGCAGATTGATGATGTCTCCGATGATCACGGCTTTGGTGAGAGTAATGAAAAATGTAGGGGTAAAGTTGATTGCACTGTTGTCGTTGACGGCTTGAAAAATACCTTTGTTGTGCTCAAAACTCATGATCCTAAAGCCTTCAAAGCCTGCATCTTTGAGTGCTTTGCGATACTCGGTAATATACATCCCAAAGCGGCAAGGCCCGCACCCTCCGGCAGTCACAAAGAGATATTTTTGGATGATCTCCTTGCTGCTCAAGCCTTTTTCGTCGCGTAGTTTTTGAAGGTACTTGATGAGGTTGCCTACATTGAAATAGGTTGGATTGCACTGTCCGCGGTTTCCGAAAGCTTTGCCCAGCTGAAAAGATTCGAAGTCAGGGTTGGGCATAGCCATATACCTTTCTCCCAGCGAGTGCAATGCTGAAGCGATCAGTTTGTCCTGAAGTAAAGTCAAGCCTCCAAAAAGAATGGTTACGTCTTGTTTTTCATCCATCGTAAAAGTGTACCGGGTGTGATCTTTCCAGTGGCTTTTTTCCCGGTGAATAAAGCGGAGATTGTCAGGATTGTTGTTGGGCCGGAAGGCGCTGCATGAAGGGGAAGTACTCACAGGATTTCCTCTTGGGCAATTTTTTGGGATACGGTATATTTTGCAAAAGCGGGCAGGCGGTTGTGTTTATTGTCTGTAAGGGCTTTTTGATACTGTTTAAGGGTGTAGGCAAATGTTTTGACGCGTATTTTGATGGACCCGCCGGGTTTATTGGCGTCAATATCGTGCAAAGTGAGGTGAGGGGTGTGGCTGCTGCCCAGTATCTTGTCTATGATAGCATAGGTAGGAGCATCATGTCCGCACTTAAAGCTTGAGAGGTCCACCACGGCGACATTTGGATGACGTGCAGCAAATTTGGCTGCCCAGACTTTTTGTGCCGAGTTGGTGGAGAAGTTTTCGGGCCATACATCCCTGATGTCAAAAACATCTCTGATGTGTCCTTGCTTCAAATCTTCTTCAAAATAAGGCCGAAGATAGGTTTCATCTTTGGGTATGGCCCGCATAGAGAGGGTTTTGTATCCTAGGGATTGAAATTCATCAAGCACTTCATGATTGAGTCCCGGATCGGTATGATAGGGCCTGGCCAAAAGTAAAAGTACAACTTCATCGTTTTTTTCTGCTTCATCCAAGATGGCTCGCCCTTCCTTCATCAGGGATCCCTCGTTTGTTTTGAGCGCTTTAAAGGCTTGTTCTGCTGCCCAGCTGTTTTCATCTTTGGTGATGCGAAGCTTTCCCCCCCACGTATCAAAAAGCTGTTTTTTGAGCAATAGAGGGTTGTCAAAATTGAGTGCATCATCAATATAATACAACCCTTTGGCTTCAAAGAGATCCCTTTCTTTGGTAAAAGCTGCATGAACCACTTTGGGTGTTCCGGAGACGACGGGGCATGCTGTCTGTCCCATCGTATGCGTTACATATCCCGGAAGTTCGGTTACGGAAGGAAACCA
>JAUPLZ010000247.1 GCA_030836705.1 Campylobacterota bacterium | reverse complement strand
TGTATAAAAATAAAAAAATAAAAGAGCTGGAAAGCTATGAAGATATCGATACAAATAAAGAAAAACTAGAAAAAGAGATAAGCGAGCTAAAAAGCTTGATGGATAAAAAAGCGCAGGAACTCTCAAGCACAAGAAAAAATCATATAAAAACCCTAGAAGATTCTATAAACGAATATCTTGAAATGCTCTATATGTCAAAAGCCAAACTTACGCTTGAAGCAAAAGAGATGGATGAGAGCGGGATTGATAGATTGGACATTAAAATAAATAAAAATAGTGTAGAAAATCTCTCATCTGGTGAGTTCAATAGAACAAGACTAGCGCTTTTGGCGGCAAAAGTTAAGTTTAATACAAAGTCAAATACACAAGTGCTTTTTCTTGATGAGATTGATGCGAATTTAAGCGGTGAAGAGTCCGCGAGCGTGGCTAATGTGCTGAAGTTTTTATCGAGTCGTTTTCAGATATTTGCCATCTCTCATCAAGCTCAGCTTACAAGCAAGGCGGATAAGCATTTTCTTGTAAAAAAAGAGAATGAAATCACTCAAATAAAAGAGCTTTCAAAAGATGAGAGAATCGCTGAAATAGCAAGAATAGTAAGCAAAGAAGAGATAACAAAAGAAGCGCTTTTGTATGCTAAAAAGCTTTTTGAGTAAATCTAAAAAAATATAAAGGTTAAGCGATGAAACGATGGAAGATACAGTTATTAGTAGGTTTTGCGATAGCTTTTTTGATGTCGGTTTTGTATGTTTTTCTTCCGTCGCAGTTTCAATCGATAGACAACAGATTAAGAGATTATATGTTTCTTTTAAGAGGACCGATACCTACAAGCGGAGATGTTGTGATAGTTGATATCGATGAAAAAAGCTTAAAAGAGTTGGGTCAATGGCCTTGGCAGAGAAAGAAATTCGCTCAAGTTTTGCAAAATCTAGCAACCGCTGAAGCAGGAGTTATCGGTCTGGATATTGTTTTCGCCGAAAGAGACAACTCGAATCCGGCAAAAATATTAGGAGAGCTTGGCTATCCGCTTGAAGGAGTTGAAGATTATGATTTGATTCTAGCGCAAACCATAGCCAATACGCCGACAGTTCCCGGATATGTTTTTAAAATGGAAAATGACGGAATTCCAAGTGAAAGCACCCCAATGATTCCGGCTATATTTATTGAAAAAAACAAACCGGAAAATGAGTATATTTTAGAGCCTTATAGAGCAATTTTGAATATCCCGATTATTCAAGAAAACGCCTATTCAAGCGGATTTTTTAATACCATCCCCGATGATGATTCTGGGATAATTAGAAGCGTTCCTTTGGTTATGAAGCATGACGGCGTTGTCTATCCCTCTTTGTCGATGGAGATGATAAGAATACTCACAGAAGCGAACAAGGTTTATGTAAACTATGCCGAGGATATCGGAGTGGAAAATATCCAGTCAGGCGAGCTTACGGTACCTACGGACAGATACGGAAGGCTTCTTGTGAATTATCGCGGACCTTCTTTTACATTTCCTTATATTTCGGCTTTGGATGTTTACAGCGGTACATTTGACCCAGCTATGATTGCCGGAAAATTTGTGCTTGTGGGTACTTCAGCCGCCGGACTTTTGGATCTTAGAGCTATGCCGTTTGACAATGTTTACCCTGGAGTTGAGATTCATGCGAATGTTATTGACAATATTTTAACCGGAGATTTTATATCTAAGCCGTCTTGGATAGTTGCGGCTGATATTGCCATGATGTTTTTTGTGGGAATTACTCTAGCGATTATTTTGGGCTACACAAGTGCTTTTATGTCGCTATTGGTTGCGGCTGTTTATGTGTCTGCGCTTTTTGCGTTTAATTACTATATGTTATTTTACGAGGGGCTTACATTTAACATACTATTTGTTATAGCGCTTCTTTCTACAACTGTTTATATGCTCTCGATGGTTTTAAGCTACTTCTTAGAGACAAAGCAAAAAAACATGATAAAAGGCAAGTTTGCAAGCAAAGTTTCACCTGCGGTTATGGAGGACATATTAAAAAATCCGGACTCAAATGTGCTATCAGGAACGGAAAGGGAGATTACCATCTCTTTCTCTGATGTAAGAAACTTTACGAATATTTCTGAAGCCATGGGTAATCCAAAGAGTCTTATTGAATTTATGAATGAATATATGGATCCGATGACGGAGATTATAATCCAAAGCGGCGGTACGGTTGATAAGTTTATCGGTGATGCCATCATGTCGTACTGGAATGCTCCTAATGATGTAGAGGACCATGCCGATAAAGCGGTCGTAGCCACCCTAAAACAGCTTCATGCGCTAAAAGCCCTAAATGCCAAACTAAGAGAAGATCCAAGGTTTATTAATGTAGTAAAAATGTCAGATGCTGCAAATAAGCCGATAATTGACATAGGAATAGGTTTAAACACGGGCGTTGCAATCGTTGGCGAGATGGGAAGTACCGGAAGAAGCGATTATACTTGCATCGGCGACCCTATTAACCTAGGCTCAAGACTTGAATCGTTGTGTAAATACTATAACTCTAAATGCAATATTTCAAACTTCACAAAAGCACAGCTAAAAGGCACATATATTTATAGATTTTTAGATTTGGTTACGGTTAAGGGTAAAAAAGAGCCGATAGAGATTTGGCAAATACACGACTTTGATGAAGATATGCCGCCTGAAGAGACGCTTTATAAGGTGCCAAGGGCTAAGCTTGATGAAGAGCTAGCACTATATCATCATGCGATAGAGCTTTATAAAGGTGCCAAATTTGAAGAGGCGTTAAAGATTTTTAAAGAGATGAATGAGTCAAAAGATAAGACAAATAATGCTATTTATGATATTTATATAGAAAGATGTGAACACTATATAGAAGTTCCGCCAAAAGACTTTAACGGCGTCTTTGTTCATACAACAAAAGGTTAAGATTGAGAGTAGCAATAGTAAAACTCTCTGCGATGGGAGACATAATCCATGCTTGTTTGGTTTTGCAGTTTATAAAAAGAGAGTTTCCAAAGGCTAAAATCGATTGGATAGTAGAAGATGTTTTTGCACCGCTTCTAAAAAACAATCCGGATATTGATAGCGTTTATAGCGTTTCGCTAAAAAAAATCAAAAAAAACAAAAACTTCTCGCTTTTGATGAAAAACATAAAAACTCTAAAATCCCTTGGCACATATGATTACATAATAGATATGCAAGGGCTTTTTAAATCAGCGCTTGTTGCAAAAATGATAGGCAAAAACATCTACGGGTTTGATAAAAATTCTACGAGAGAGAAGATAGCGACACTTTTTTATAAAAAATCATTTAGCATACCTTATGATTTGAATGTGATTTTAAGAGGTGTGAAGCTTGTAGAAAACAGTCTAAATACAACAATAACAAATGATGATATTTTAAACAAAAAACCGTTTCTTTTTAGCGATAAAAAAGCAAAAGAGAGCATAAAAGAGTATTTAAAAGGAAAAGAAAAGCCAATAACGGTGGTCGTCGGCGCTTCGTGGAAATCAAAAATATATCCGCCTGAATTGATGGCGCAAATGCTAGAAAAACTGCAAAAAAATGCTTATCTTGTGTGGGGAAATGAAGAAGAAGAAAGAATGGCAAACGAGATAGCAAAACTCACCAAATACGCCGTAAAGGCAAAAAAATTCACTATTGAAGAGCTTATAGAATTTATAGCAAGCTCACGGCTTGTAATTGGCGCCGATACCGGTCCTGTGCATATGGCATGGGCTTTGAATGTGCCGTCTGTTACTATTTTTGGACCTACGCCGTACTTTAGAAACACCATGACCACAAATATAAACAAGACAATAGATTCAGGCAAAAAAATAGACCCAAGCAATCTTGATAAAAACGATTTTTGTATCAAAAACATACTGCCGCAAGAGATAGCAAAACTAGCAAGCGAGCTTATTGGTGAGTAGAGCTCGGTTCGGTTTTTTTATATTTCTTTTTGCGCTTTTTCTTTTTACTTTTTTTAGAGCAGTTTTTTATTTTTCGTATTTTGATTATTTTAGTGAGCTAAGCGCAAAAGAGATTTTTTTCGCATTTTTTAACGGTGCTAGGTTTGATATCTCTATTTTTTTAACTTTTTTGGCTATTCCTATGCTTTTTATTATGGCACCTATTAAAAATATAAACAAAAAATGGGTTTTGGTTTGGACATATTTGATAGTCGTGATGATTTTCTTTTTTTCTGCCATTTTGCTTGGCGATATTGTCTATTTTAACTATGTAAAAAGACATCTTTCAAACGAACTCCTTTTGCTTATTGATGATTTTGATTTTTTGGTGGATATGATAGTTTTTCAGTATCCGTATTTTATAGCGATTTTTGCGGTTGTGCTTTTTTTTATACACAAAGCGGTTTTTAAAATAGTAGAAAAAATCGATTTGCAAAAAAGAAGCGTTGCTCTTTTTTTGTTGATTTTTGTTTTGTTTGTTATCGGCGTAAGAGGCGGGTTTTCGCAAAAATCTATCAATGTTATCGACGGCTTTAGCAGCTCAAACGCAAAGCAAGGCAATCTAACGCTAAACGGCGCATTTACGGCTTATCACTACTCAAGAAAAAGTGGCAAATTTGAAGCCAAAAAATACTATTCGCATGAAGAGATAAGTGAGATTTTGGATGCACAAAACAGACCAAATCCTGAGTTTTTGTATGAAAAAACCGCCGCAAAAAACATAGACAAAAAAAATATAATCTTTGTTTTGATGGAGAGTTGGAGCGCAAAATATGTAGATGCCATCAAAAACGGCGGATATGGCGTAACGCCAAACTTCGATGCACTTGCAAAAGAGGGCAGATTGTTTGTTAATTTTTATGCCACCGGTCAAAGAAGCATAGAGGGTATTCAAGCCACGCTTACTTCCATCCCCTCTTTTACAGGGCTTCCTAGCATCGGAAGAGGTTTGGAGGTGTTTAATATCTCAAAAGTAGCAGACATCGCAAATCAAAACGGATATGAGACTATTTTTGTTCAAAGTTCAAAAAGGCGCTCTTTTAGGATTGATGCGATTGCAGAGTCGATGGGGTTTAAGCACTATTACGGAATGGAAGATATGCCTATTTTGCTTGATTATGAAGACAAAAGCGCTTCAAAGTTTGGCTGGGATTATGAGAGTTATATGTTTTTAAAAGATAGGCTTAACGAGCTAAAAGAGCCGTTTTTTGCATATCTTTTTACCGGTACGACCCATGTGCCGTATGCGAAACTTCCTAAAAAGTTTTTAAAGTATGAGCATGAAGAAAACGGCATAAACGGGTTTTTAAATACGCTTTATTATTCCGATTGGGCACTTGGCGAATTTATGAAAGAAGCAAAAAAATCAAGTTGGTATGAAAATAGTGTTTTTATCTTTACCGCTGATCATACGCTTGGCGGCGAGAGCGACAATATACTCAAAAAGTTTCAAATCCCGCTTCTTATTTATATTCCAAACGAAACAGGCGCAGTAGATAAAAGAGTAGCTTCTCATCTTGACTTGATGCCTACCATTGTTGATTTTATTGGACATAGCGGACATTTTAGCTCTTATGGAAATTCGCTTTTAAAGGATGACAAAACAAATGCGCTTCTTTGTGAAGCAAACTCTATTGTGCTGGTAAAAAATGAAGGATTTTTAAGACATAGCCTAAGCAGCGTGCTGGAGTCAAATCTGAGCAATCAGGACAAAGAACTCTACGAAAAAGAGCTTTTGGCA
>JAUPLZ010000246.1 GCA_030836705.1 Campylobacterota bacterium | reverse complement strand
TTAGTTTAATGTCATCAAAACCTTCTATTGAGAGTTTATAGATAAGCGGCACGCCTAGCATGTAAGAATCAAATGAACTCATTCTATAATCAGATGCGAAATACTCATCATAGGCATTATATTCGCCAATCGGTTTTATAAAATTAGCGTTTGTTTGTGTATAGTATCTTGCTCTAGCGCCTAGCAAAAGAGCATCGCTAAAATCTCTTAAAAACTCAAGCGTATAAGTATGAGAAGCAATATCCCAATCATCGTCATAATATCGGTACGAGAAATTCATGCTATTTTGTTCATTTAGCAAGTTTACCGTTTTTATCGCCAACGCTTTGCCGGTTCTTTTGTCCGGATAATTTTCAAATTTTGAAAAATCGTCTTGCGCTACAAAATGATAAGGCGAAGATAAAAAACCTTCAGAGTAAAGATAAGAGTATACAAACTGCATATTCCACTTAGGAGATATCATTTGAGCAAAGGACAAATCCACTTTTTGCTCTTTTCTTTTATCTTCGGCTAATTCTCTTGAAAATGTCGGCTTCCACTCATCGTCAGATTGTGAAAAGCCGATTCCAGCCATCGTATTTTCTTCATTAAACGCTCTTGAGTAGCTTGCAAAAACCGACCTCCCTTTATAATCGACCTCATCGGATGAGTAAACCCCTGCGCTAAGGTTATTGATATTATCGCTATAAACACCCATTACGGTAGCGGCTATGCGTTTATCATCAAAACCCTCTTTGCCTGAAGCTCCCGTAACCGCATCGGTCGTAACCGGATTGCCGCCGTTTCTTATGCTAGCTGCACTTATGGCATCCAGCCTCATTTTAATGCCAAGCATAAACTGACTAGTTAAAGTCTTAAAAATAGAAAAAGCCGGAGAATAAACCTGCACATCTCCGGTGCCGGAATAAGTACTCATGCCGACTGATGCGCTGTCTTTTAAATCAGAAGCAAAAAGCTTTGAAGCAGGAAGCAGCATCACAAAAAATAAAAAAAGTTTTTTAATTATCGACATCCGCAACCACCTTGAAATGCACTCTCGCCACCGGCTGATGCCTCGCGAATTAGCAGGAAATGTCCATCTTGCTCTGCTCTTGATTCTAAAGGGTCAAACTTCATTTTATCTTGCGCAAAATACTCTTTTTCATACGGCATCACTCGCACAAGATGTTCGGAGCATCAGCTAAAAAAGACCAAGACAAGAGCCGGCAACACTATTTTTTTCATCGATTACTCTTTTATTAGTGAATTTATATCTTCTTTTAAACCCAAAATAGCTTTTTTGCTAAGTGAACCAAATATAACTTTTGATATTTTTCCGTTTTTATCTATCAAATACGAAGTCGGCATAGCTCTAACCCCGTAAGCTTGTGCTAGCGATTTATCCTCATTCCATATTGAAACAAATGGATTTTTAAGCCCTGTCTCTTTTTCTGTGCCTTGCAAAAACTTTATGCTTTTTTCTTTATCGCCATCAACGCTAACGGTAACTATTTTGAATTTTTTATCTTTATATTCCTCTTGCAAGTGAAAAAACTCCGGCATTTCCGCCTTGCAGCCGCTACACCAGCTTGCCCATATGTTCAGCAAAACTACTTCGCCTTTGAAGTCGCTCATGGCGTAACTCTTTTTTTCATCATACAAATCTGGAAGTTTAAAATCAATCGCTTGAGAACCGCTTTTTACACCCGCTAACAGCGAACTGCTCAAAAGAAATGCGAAAATTAAAACCGCTATTTTTTTCATTTTTACTCCTTTTATTGGCATTTAGCCGAATTTTGCTGCACATAAAGAGGCAGTGCAGAGCCGTTTATCTTGTGACACGCATTGCACGAAAGTCTATTTGAACTATCGCTTGAGTTTGAGAGGGAATAGCTGCTATTTGAAATAGGATGAGCATCTTTGCTAGCAGCTAGCAAATATCCGTCTTCACTCCAGATCTGCACGGCATAGTTGCCGCTTGGTATTGAAGAAATCTCTCTTTTTAATACGAAAAAATTACCTTTGCCGTCTATTCCGTCACTCTCTTGGTGGATGGCGGAATAGCTGCTTGCGTTATAGTCGACACCGGTTGTAGTCTCTATAAATCTCACATATAAACTCCCGCCGCACATATCATCTAGGCTGTCATTTTTTAAAATATCGTGACTTTTATAAAGCGTACCCGCTATCGTCAAATGCTTATCGCTTTTTAGGTCAATATTGTGGCAAGCCAAACAATCTTTTCCTTGGAAATGAATCCCAGCCGTTTCTGCACTACCCTCTTCTTCCTCTTCGCAACCTGTTAGTCCAAATGAAACCAAAGCCAAAAAAAATAGACTAGATGTGATTTTTTTAATCATTGTTGGCTCCTGAATTAATCCAGTTTTTAATCGTCTCAAGCCAATTTGTTCCTTTTAACAAAGCGCCTCCGGTGTGGCTTAGAGTACCATCGGTTTTGCTTACAAGCAGCGAAGTGTTTATGTTGCTATAGGTTGTATTTGTATCGCTGATTACAGGTGATTGGGTCGTGTGGCAAAGCTTACATCTATTGTTGAGAATCGGCATAATATGGGTAGAAAAACTAGGCGCAGTTACTGCACTTTCATCGTAAATAGCAGTCAACGAAAGAGAAAATGCATTTACTACTCGACCGCTTGCGCCATTTTCGCCGCTTGTGGTATGGCAACTATTGCAGTTAAAGCGAGTGCTATCGTGAGAGTTTGAAAGCGAGCTATTTACTACTTTTCTGTTGCTATCTAAAATCTCTACCGTATAATTTGCAAGAGTCAAGCTGCCTTGATTTGCATAAAAGTTTCCGCTGCCTTTGCCGGCTGTAAAATCAAGCGTCTCGCCTTGGGCGGAGCGAATTCTCATGCTATACCCGCTTGCAGTATCATCAGCAGAGTTGCCAGCGTCCAACTTTGTAAAAAGAGTAGCGCCCATACTAAATTCCGGCGCATCAGGATCAAGATTGTTTGAGTGGCAATCAAGACATGCCAAGCCTTGATTGTGCGCCCCTGTGGTTATGGTTGAAAAGTTCACTATTCTACCCGGTGCGCTATTTTTACCGCTTGCGGTATGGCAACTATTGCAATCGCTAAAACCGCTTGCCTTGTGAGTGGTGCTGCTTGAGCTATTTACTACCGTGCCGCTTGGGTTAAGAACCTGTGCCGTGAAGTCTTTTGTGATTGCATTTTCTCTGTAAAAATTGCCTATAAGCTCATTATCATCTTCTATTTTTA
>JAUPLZ010000245.1 GCA_030836705.1 Campylobacterota bacterium | reverse complement strand
GTTGTTACACTAGCTACGGCAGTTTGATAATTATTTACGATATTTATGAATGCTTTGAGTATATTTGACAACTTTCAACCCTTACTATTTTTATCTAGTCAAACAACTGATGCAGGCTGCTTGCATTCTTCATCCACTCGTGCAGCTCTTCCCAAGACTCGCTTTTTATCAACTCTTTTGCTTTTAAAAGCTCTTTTTCAAAAATATCAATTGATTTTAAAACCGTCTCTTTGTTTTCTATAACTATATCTCTCCACATCGAGGGCGAGCTTTTTGCCAGTCGGCTCATATCCCTAAAGCCTCCGGCGGCTAATGTCAAAATACTCTTTTTATCCTCTTGAGAGATTACGCTATTTGCAAGTGCGTAGCTTATAATATGTGGGGTGTGCGAGATAAATGCGGCATGTCTGTCATGCTCTTTTGAGCTCATATAGACTATTTTCATGCCGATAGTGTTAAATATTTTTTTTGCCAGTTCTGCCTGCGCTTCGCCCGAATCTTCTATGTCGCACAAAACGACGACTTTTCCTTTGAGCAGTGAACCAAATGCCGCTTTTGGTCCGCTGTATTCCGTACCAGCCATAGGATGCGCAGCTACAAAGTGCTCTCTTATTTCATTTGGCACTGATTGAACTATCGACTCTTTTGTGCTTCCAAAATCGATAATAGTGCAGTTTTTTTTGATATTTTGCATATTTTTTAGCTCATCTTTGATGGCGCTAACCGGAATAGCTAGGATAATCAAATCTGCTATTTTTTTGAGTTCGTCTTTTGAGAGGCTAGAATCTATTATTTTTAAATCAAGAGCCTCTTTTGCGTGAAGCGGATTGTTGTCATACCCGACTATCATAATCTCTTCTTTGATATTTTCTCTCAAAGATAGGGCGAAAGAACCCCCAATTAATCCAAGCCCAATGATTCCAACAACCATTAAATTCCCTTTAATAACGATTAAACTACAAATGGGTTATTATATCGGACTTTATTAATATTTTCAGGCGGTTAATGAAAAAACTACTTCTTACCTTTTTAACTTTTTTGTCCATTTTGAACGCAAAAATCTACGAAACCATAACTTATGACGGGCTTGTAAGACTTTCTGACTTAAGTGCTACCGAAATCTCCGAAATAAAAGCCGGCGATGATATATCGGAAGAAAAGATAGATAGTGCCATTACTAGGCTTTTCGCTCAAGGGTATTTTTCTGATATTAGAGCCGAAGACAACGGAAGCGCTCTTGTTTTTTATTTCAAAGAAAAGCCGGTTATCTCATCTATCGAAATAAAAGGCTCAAGCGAATCGGAAAAAGAGGAAAAAATAGTTCCGCTTATCGGTATGAAAAAAGGCGATATTTTTAACGAAACCAGATTGGAAGAGGCAAAAAAAAGAATATCCCAAAAAATGAGAGGCGAAGGATATTTTGACACGATTGTCGAAGCCGATTTCAAACACAATGAAAATGACGGGGTCGATATCGAATTTCAGATAAACAAGGGTGAAATTATCACTATAACCGAACAAAATTTTGATGGTATCAAGGATTTTTCACAAAACGATATAGAAAAAGATCTAGCAAACAAGCAAAGAGAGTTTGCGGGTTGGTTTATGGGAAGAAACGACGGCAAACTCAACCTAGACCAGCTAGAATTTGACTCCCAAAGAGTAAAAAACTTCTACATGAAAAACGGTTATCTTGATGCGCAAATAAGCGACCCTTTGCTTAGCGTAGATTTCTCACAATATGCGGCAAAAATATTTTATTCTATATCTCAAGGCAGGGTTTATACTGTCGGGGAAATAGAGTTAAATCTTCTTGAGGGGAATATTTCATTAGAAGGCGTTGAAGAAAATTTCAAACTAAAAACCGGCAAGGTTTTTAACATCGAAAAAATGCGAAAAGACCTACAAGCCGTCGAGGACAAAGTAGGCTCACAAGGTTATGCGTTCGCAAAAGTCTATCCGGATATTCAAAAAAACGAAGAGACCGGCATCGCTGATGTTGTTTACAATATAAACCCCGGTAAAAAAGTCTACATAAGAGATGTAATCATCTCAGGTAATTCAAAAACGCTTGATAGAGTCGTAAGAAGAGAGATATTTTTAGCCCCTGGGGATTTGTATAGCAGCGTTGAGCTTAGAGAATCAAAAAATGCGCTTGGGCGACTTGGTTTTTTTAAAGGTATCAATATTCAAGAGCTGCGCGTTTCCGAAGACAAAATGGATTTGCTTGTAAAAGTAGAAGAAACTCACACGGCAAGCCTCTCTGTCGGCGGCGGATACGGAAGCATAAACGGCGTAACTTTTAATGCCTCAATAAGCGATAGAAATGTTTTTGGAAGCGCTATGAATCTATCGCTAAACCTAGAACAATCCCAATACTCAAAAAAAGCAGAATTTTCTATCTATAACCCAAGAGTAAACGACAGCGAATATAGCCTTGGGACTAATTTTTATATAACCGATGTCGACTATTCAGCGGTAGATAGCACAAACAATTACAAAAGCACAACCGAAGGAGTTTCTGTTAGAAGCGGGAAAAAACTCTCAAGATATTGGAACGCATCGGCGTCTATGAACTACTCATTTTCGGATATTACCTATAAAGAGGCTGATAGCTTTTATCTATACTCCGGTCAAACGACAAAAATCTCTTTTATTCCTTATATCGGATTTGATAATACGGATGACTATTTTACGCCTAGAAACGGCTCTATTTTTACTGATAGTATCGAATTCGCAGGATTTAACGGCGACCAAGAGTTCATATCTCAAAATATGCGCTATTCGTACTATTACGGACTTGAAGATTTAATTGATTTGGATTTTATTTTAAGATACAAAATAAGAGGCTCATATATTTTTGCAGATGCTGATGATTATGTGAAGTTCCCAACAGTTTCCAGATTAAGAATGGGCGGGATCAGTACGGTTAGGGGCTATCAATCAGGAAGTATATCACCAGTTTTAAGAGATAGTAACGGCGCTATTGTTTATAGCGGCAATGATGCTACTTATCTTGGCGGAAACCAGATGATAGTAAATAATCTTGAGCTCAATCTGCCTCTAATACCGGATTCAGGGCTTAGAATGTCGCTATTTTATGACTATGGGATGATAGGACAAGATGATTTTAGTGAAGAGAGAAAGGGTTATGGCTTTAGCTTCGATTGGATTACGCCTATGGCTCCGTTGCAGTTTGTTTTTGGCTGGGCAATAGATCCAAAGAGCTATGATGAAACAACCAACGATCAATTTACGATGCGTCAGATTTTTAAAGAGCTAAACTCGACACCAAGCATATTATCCGGTGTCTTAATATTGGCGAGAGAGGCTTTGGCAAGCGTTAAAGTTCTAGCTGATTCTATTATGAGTTTTTTGCTTTCTAGCTTTAATAATATTTTCGGGGATGACCTATCGGCATTAACCTCTTTTGATACAAAAAGTATAAAACTAAGCCATTTGAGAGTTTTTAGATCTGGGAGAAATTTTTTTAGATTACTTTTTGGTTCATAACCGGTTAGCAGTTTTTTTTGCTGGTTTTTTACAAGCTTTGATATCAAAACCCTCTCTTCGTGGCTAAAGCCATAATCAAGACCCTCGAATATCACATTAAACGCATGAAAGTTTTTTTTGTAAAAGTTTATATAGGTTCCGATTTCCGATAACTTTACCGCTATCAAAAGATACTTTTTATACCTTTCATCGATTTTATGCAAAGATTTTAAAATATCAAAAAGCTCAAGAACCATCTTGCTTGAATAAGAGGTATTTCTAGCATCAATATCAAATCTATCCATAAGACTTTTTACGCTTGGGTTAAATCCTTGCGGGAATCTGCCGGCAGAATTTCTTAAAAGATCTGATAAAAACACACCTTCCCTTACTCCGACACCGCTTGTTATTACCTCATTTGCGCCTATTGCTTTTGCAACTTCAACAAAAATGAGAACACCTTCGATTATAACATCAAATCTATCTTCTTTAAAACCTAGATTTTTTAACTCTTCACTCTTTTTGGCATTTATCACTTTTTCAAAAAAATCTTGATTTTTATCTATTGCATATCGATAAGCATGAATTGTATTTAGCGGATATTTTTCTTTTTTCATAATACTTTGAGCAATAGCTCTAAGCGTACCGCCTATGCCTATAAGAAAATTGCTCTTAAAATCGTTAGGAAGCTCTCTTAGCTGCTCTTGTATATATTTTCTAGCACTTTCTATTTTATTTTTATCGTTATCAAAAAAAAGTTCTTTTAACCTTACCGTACCGAGTTGAAACGATATGGTGTCTATAATTTTTTTATCTTTTATCAGTGCAAGTTCGGTAGAGCCACCGCCTATATCTATAGTGATGCCGTCAACCGGTGGAAGAAGATTCAAAGCAGCCGTGCCACCATAATAGGACTCTTTTTTACCGTCAATTACTTTAATATTTATGTTTGATTTTTCTCTTACTCTTCTAACAAATTGTTCTTTATTCGGAGCATCTCTAACAGCCGAGGTGGCTACGCAGATAATTTTTCTTGCTTTGTAAAAATTGGCAATATTTACAAACTCCGCAATTGCATCTTCTGCTCTTTGCATCGCTGTTTCTTGTAAATAACCATTATTTTGATAACTATTTTCACTTACTCTAGCTCTATTTTTTGATTCGTTAAGAAGATAAAAACCAAATCTGCTGGTTTTTTTAAAAACCAGCATTCTTATAGAGTTTGAACCTATATCG
>JAUPLZ010000031.1 GCA_030836705.1 Campylobacterota bacterium | reverse complement strand
CTCTTCATAATCAATCCATGGACGGTGAACGATACCAACTTCTACACCTGTAGCAGGAAGTACTTTATCTAAATAAAGATATGCATATTTTACAAATGCATTTGCGTAGCCATTTCTTGGGATAGTTGTTGAAGAAGTTCCTGTAAAGGTATCAGTGATATCACCATCTCCGTTTAAATCTCCAGTTGTAGCACTTTCTTTAAGTGTTGTTGTAGTAGTTGCAGTTTCATCCGCAGCAAGCTCTTTTGTAGCATCTAATGTTATACGGAAATAATCTTTATCGTTAATGAAAGCTTTTACCTGTAGGTAGTTACGACGCATTTCAAAACCTGTTGATGTTGCAGGATATTTTGATTGGTCTCCACCATTTGCAAGAGTTTGAGTTAAATCTGTAGAAGGGCTAGCCGATGTTAAACCAAAATAGTGAGTACCACTAAACTCAAGCGTTTTTGCTTTAGAAAACACTGGAGACTCTTTATTTTCAATAGCTATACGATCCGCAGCTGATGTTGTAAAAACTTGACCCTTTTCATCTACATAAAACTGTTGTGAAGCAATTAAGCTTGTTGCACTGACTGCTAAAGCAGCAATAGTTGATAAAACTATTTTTTTCATTTTTAAATCCCTTGTTTTTTTGTTTGAGAATTATAAAATTATTAGGTTACGAAAAGATTACAGTTATGTATATAAAAGAGCTTTAAATTAAAAAAAAGGGCTTAATGTAAAAAAGCCCTTGCAATGGGAGTTGCAAGGGCTTGAAGGAGATTTTCTTAGGAGAGAAAATATATTGAGAATTAATAAGAATAGATGATTATTTTAGATTAGCTGCCCAATACTCTCTAATCATCTTTTTAGTCTCTTCAGGAAGAGGAATATAGCCTAACTTTTTAGCTGCTTCATCTCCGCTTTTAAATGCGTAATCATAAAAAGCTGTTACTTTTTTGTTCATATCGCCACCTTCTCTAGGAAGAAGAATAAATGTAGCCGCAACGATTGGGTATGATGTATCACCTGCTTGCAGTGCTAAAACAGAGTGAAAGTGCTTCTCTTTTGTCCAAGTTGCATATTTTGCAGCAGCTTTAAAATTATCTTCTGTTGCTTTTACCCATTTACCGCTTGCAGTTTTTAAAACAGCTGCACTTAAGTTGTTTTTCTCTTTATACGCATTTTCGATATATCCGATAGAGTAAGGAGTCTGTTTAACTAAACTTGCAACACCCTCGTTACCTTTTCCACCGATTCCAGTAGCCCAGTCAACTGACTTGCCAGTTCCAAAAGTCTCTTTCCAGTTTTTAGAACTTCCGCTTAAGTAATAAGTAAAGTTAAAAGTTGTTCCTGAACCGTCTGAACGGTGAACAACAATAATTTTTTGATTTGGAAGAGCAAGACCTTGATTGTCTGCTGCGATAGCTTTATCATTCCACATTGTAATTTTTCCTGCAAAAATATCTGCAACTACTTCATTGCTAAGTTTTAGAGTCTCATCAGCAATTTTATCTACATTAAATGCAACAACAATCGAGCCGATAACCGCAGGAAATTGAAACAAGTTGTCTTTTGCAAGTTGTAAAGTATTTAAAGCCTCATCAGATGCACCAAAGTCAACAACACGCTTAGAGATTTGCTTAACTCCTCCGCCTGAGCCTATTGACTGGTAATTAACAAGATTTGTTGTATCTTTTTTATAGTTAAATGCCCAATCATAATATAGAGGAGCTGGGAAAGATGCGCCCGCACCGTTGATTTTGTCAGATGCGAATGACGAACTTACCGAGGCTGCTGCAACAAGTACAGCTAAAGTTAATTTCTTTAACATTTGTTTTCCTTTTGAATGTTTTGCGAAATTATAATTACCTCATATTACAAAATGATTACAAAGAGCCATAGTTTGATATTTGTAATCTTTATTGAAAATTTAATTTACTTTTCATAGCGATAGCTTCATCTCTTCCAAAAATAATGACATCTTTATCCACAGTTATTTCACTCTCATCAATTTTATTAGGATAATCAACAAAATTTAAAATGTGTTTTATGGCATTTATTCTTGCTTTTTTCTTGTTATCGCTTTTAACAATCGTCCATGGTGCAATTTCCGTGTGAGTTGTACTTAACATCATAAATTTTGCCAATGTGTATTTATCCCATAATTTTTGTGCTTCTTTATCAATAGGAGATAGTTTGAACTGCTTGAGAGGATCAGCTTCTCTTTCCGAAAACCTTTTTTCCTGCTCTTCTTTAGATACTGAAAAATAAAATTTAAAAATTTTCATATCTTCTTCTGCTATGAGCTTCTCAAATGCAGGTGCATCTTTTAAAAATTTCTGCTGTTGTCTCTCCGTGCAAAATCCCATAACAGGCTCAACCATGGCTCTGTTATACCAGCTTCTGTCAAAGAGCACTATTTCACCAGCAGATGGCAGATGCGCAACATATCTTTGAAAATACCACTGCGTCATCTCTTGGTCACTAGGCTTCTCAAGCGCTACAACTCTTGCACCCCTTGGGTTGAGATGCTCCGTAATTCTTTTAATAGTCCCGCCTTTGCCCGCAGCATCACGACCCTCAAAAATCATTAAAACTTTAAGTCCTGTCTCTTTTACATGGTTTTGAAATTTAAGAAGTTATACTTGCAACTTCTCCAACTCTTCTTCATAAGCCAGTGTTTCTTCTTTAACCCATACCCTGACTTTTCCATCTTTATCTTCTTTTCTTCTGTCCTTGTCGGCTTCTCTTCTATCTCTATCTATCTTTCTTTTTTCTTTCATAAAAATCCTTTCTATAAGTATATTAATAATCCTCTTGTGATAAACTTATAGTTTCTGTAACCATTCTGTAACCTTTATGTAATCAAAATAAAATAAAATTCCAAAATTTTTATGGGAGCGAGCCGTTGAATAACATAATAGATAAGATTTTTGCCAACTCAACAAGATTTATAGCATTTGGCATACTGCTTCTTGTTGCTTGGATATTTAATGTACTTTTTGAACACTCCTTAGAGTCCATAGAAGCATTTGGATTTAATTTTATTACTGAAGACAAATGGGCGCCAAATCTAGAAAAATTTGGAGCTCTTCCCGCAATTTACGGCTCTGTTGTATCAACATTTTTAGCAATGATTTTAGCGGTTCCTCTTGCTATTGGTGTTGCTATATTTTTAAGTGAAATAGCTCATGCAAAATTAAAAGTTCCAGTTGGCGTCTCAATAGAACTATTAGCCGCTATTCCATCTGTTATATACGGTATGTGGGGACTTTTTTATTTTGTTCCGATTGTTCGCGATATATTTGGCGGTGTCGGCATCAGTATGTTAACAGCCGGTATTGTTCTCTCAATTATGATACTTCCGTTTATGGCAGCAGTTACCCGCGATGCTATGAACACAACTCCGGATATACTAAAAGAGTCGGCTTACGCACTTGGCGGAACTAAATGGGATGTTGTTAAAGATATCATAATTCCTTACGCTAAAGCTGGAATAATAGGCTCTTTTATCCTAGCTCTTGGTCGTGCAATCGGTGAGACAATGGCTGTTACATTTGTTATGGGCAATGT
>JAUPLZ010000244.1 GCA_030836705.1 Campylobacterota bacterium | reverse complement strand
TATTCTTATTGTAGTTAGTTTTCTCAAAAGAACATTAAAATATCTTTTGACATTAGTCGAGTTTTGTCGCATGGATAAGGGCATGTGCTCAAGCGTAAGCCTCATTATCTCTTCTATGTGTTCTTTTAGCATCCCGCTTGATTTTGCTATTCTGTATATTTCTGCAAACTCAGGAGGGATTGAAATACCGCTTCTATTTTGCTTTTCGGTATCCCAAATCATATTTTGAATTAGTTTAACTTTATCTGTAAGTTTTCCTATTTCTTGCTGAATGTCTTTTAGGTGCATATTGTCGTTTGACTGAATTATCTTTGGAAGCGATTCTTTCTCTTTTTCTTCTCTTTTTTCCTCTTTTTTTTCAACAGGATCTTTTTCTGTAATTTGCGCTATTTTTGTAATTTGTTTGACTGTTTCTGAGAGATTTAAAAGCACATCATCGGTATCAATATATGATTTTTCGCTTTTTTGGATAGTCTCTTTTGAAGGTTTTTTTTCGTTCTCTTCTGATGCTACAACAACCTCATAAAGAGCCGGAGAGTTGATAGTTCTTTTTCTAATCTCTTTTGTGTTTACAACCAATGCGTCTTCGCCGCATTCAAGCTGTGCTTTTTTTAGAGCTTCGGCTGGAGTTTCACCTGTGAATGTATAAAGCTTCATTTTTATCTTTGCCTCTTTGATAGATAGATCATTGGTATAAGCACACTCTCTCTTTTTTTCCAATCTGGGTGCGGTATTATTAACCTTTTATTGTACATCTTTTTCGATTCAAAAAAAATAATATCCAAATCAAGTGTTCTTGGTGCGTTTTTGAAGCTTCTCTCTCTTTTGAAGTGTTTTTCTATGTGTAATAGATGGTTTAGAAGTTCGATTGGTAAAAGATTTGTTTTTATTATGGCTACCGCATTATAAAAATACTCTTGGTTTAAATATCCAAAAGGAGGGTTTTTAAGAAGCGGAGATGTTTGGATGATGTCTATGTGCGGATATTTTAGAAGATATAAAAAGAGTTTTTTAAATCTCATTTTCACATTTCCGACATTTCCGCCGATTCCGATAAGCACTTTATGTTTTAAGTTTGAGTTCTTTTTTTTTGACGGAAAAAAATTAATATATTCAAGCGTTAGGTTTTTATCAAGAATTTTTCTCAAAGTATGTAAGCACCGTCGCTTTTTAAGACAACCATATCTTCTATTCGTATTCCAAATTCATTTGGAATGTAAATCCCCGGCTCTATAGTAAAAACCATGTTTTCTTCAAGAATGGTTTGTGATTTTTTGTTTATAAAAGGAAATTCATGAATATTAAGTCCCACGCCGTGACCAAGCGAATGGACAAACTCTTTTTCATAACCGCCTTTTGCGATAATATCTCTTGCTATTTTATCAAGCTCGCTTGCTTTCATGCCTATTTTTGCTTGTTTTATTGCTTCATCGTGGGCTCTTAATACCAAGTCATAAGCTTTTTGTATTTTTTGGTTTTTGAAATTTTGCGCAAACGAAAAATCAAAATCGTTAGAAAAAAAAGCCGTTCTTGTTCTATCAGAGCAATATCTTTTATATTTAACGCCCGCATCAAATAGTATCAAATCATCTTTTTTTAGTATGTTTTTTGTTGGTTTTGCATGAGGCTTTGCCGCATTTTCGTTTATTGCCAAAATAGGATCAAAACTAAGTTCGAGTTCTCCAAAAGATGTTAGAAATTCGTTTGCTTTAAAGTGAAGATTTTGCTCACTCAAAGGCTCTTTGGTTTTATTTAAAAAGCTTGCTAGATTATCAAACGCTTTTGAGCCTAAACTAACAGCTTCTTTTAAAAAGCTTATCTCTTTATCGCTCTTTACGGCTCTTTGCAAAAGAGTTAAATTTTCTTTTGGCTTGAAATTAACTTTTGGAAGTTTTTCTTTTAGATTCTCAAAATCGCTTATTTTCCACTCTTTTGGGTCGTAAGCGATTGTAAAAATATTATTTTTTCTTATAAGCTCTCTTGTGGTTTTTGCAAGATCACTTGATTCTATTACGCTTGTGTTTTTGTTTACTTGCTCGTTGGCTTCAGTTGTGTATCTGCTATCGGTTATGAAAAAATTCTCATTTTCACAACTCAAAACGATAGCATTGTCACAACTATATCCGCATTTATAATATTGCGAATTTTCATCTTTTATAAGATAGTTCATTTTTAGATAGTTTGTTGCTTTTGCTGCTGTTCTTTTATCATTTTTACTTCGTTTATTATTTGAATAGCTGCCATCATCGCCATATGGTATCCAAAAGGACCAAAGCCCACAACGGAACCGGCGCAAACAGATGCTGTCATTGATTTTTGTCTAAATTCTTCTCTTCTATGGATATTGCTAATGTGAACCTCAATAGTAGGAATACCAACGGCACTTATTGCATCTCTTATGGCAATAGAAGTATGTGTGTATGCGGCTGGGTTTATAATAATAGCATCAGCGTCGCCTAGGCACTCTTGAATCTTGTCTACAAGCTCGCCCTCAAGGTTGCTTTGGAAAAATTCTATATCGATATTGTGTTGCTCTGCTTGTTTTTTCATTTCGCTATGGATGTTTTCAAGCTTCATAGGTCCATAAATACTCTGTTCTCTAACGCCAAGCATATTTAGATTCGGTCCTTGAATAACCATTATTTTCATAATTTAAGTCCTTGTTTGTGAATTTGGTTGGATTATACAGAGTTTTAACAAAAGCTTAGTTAAAATTGCTAGAGTTTTAATAAGAAAGATAAATTTATGAATATAATAAAATCTGATTATATACTGACGATTGACGATGAGTTTAGAATTATTAAAAACGGCGCCGTTGCTTATGAAAAAAAAATTATCGAAATTTCGAGTAGTTTTCAAGAGTTAAAACAAAAATACCCGCAAGCAGAAATAACAGAGTGTGAAAAAGACTCGGTTCTTATGCCTGGATTTGTCAATGCCCATATTCACCTTGAGTTTAGTAAAAATCGTACAACTTTGGAGTATGGCGATTTTTTGCCGTGGCTTTATAGCGTCATAGAAAAAAGAGAAGAGCTAATAGATGGCTGTTCAAGCGAATGTTATGAAGAAACCATAGAAGAGATGCTTGAGTTTGGAATAACCTCTTTTGGCGCCATTAGCAGCTATGGTTTTGATATGAATTCGTGTGCAAAAGCGAAGCAAAAAGTTGTTTTTTTTAATGAGGTTATTGGCTCAAATCCTGCCGCAATAGACGGCTTTTTTACTGATTTTAAAGCAAGAGTAAACAGCAGCGAAGAGCTAAAAAGCGAGACATTTTTTCCGGCAGTTGCAATTCATTCGGCGTATTCAGTGCATCCTGTTTTAGTTCGTCATGTGTTAAAAATCGCAAGAGAAAATAGATATAGAGTATCGACTCACTTTATGGAAAGCAAGGCTGAAAGAGAGTGGCTTGATAGGTCGCAAGGTGAATTTAAGCAGTTTTTTAAAGATTTCCTAAAAATAGAAAAAGCTTCAAGCGATCCGATATCTTTTCTTGGGTTGTTTGAGTCTTTAGAGCCTATTTTTGTACACGCAGTTTATGCAAATGAAGAGGAGCTTGCCATAATAGAAAAGCAAAAAGCCCATATAGTTCATTGTCCTGTTTCAAATAGACTGCTTGGAAGCAGACCG
Source organism: Campylobacterota bacterium (assembly GCA_030836705.1). GTDB lineage: Bacteria > Campylobacterota > Campylobacteria > Campylobacterales > SZUA-545 > JAUPLZ01. The sequence continues at coordinate 8,444 of JAUPLZ010000244.1, read as the reverse complement.
CTAAATCTTGAAAATATAAAATCAAAAGAGATTCCTTTTTTGATAGCAACGGACGGGCTTAGTTCAAATTTTTCTACCAATATGTTTAAAGAGATGCGAGCGGCGCTCATGCAGCAGAGTTGTCTTGATTTGCATCTTTTATCAAGAGATCTTTTGATAGCGGCTACAAAAAATTCTGCTAATGCGCTTGGATTAAATTGCGGAAGCATAGAAGAGGGCAAAGATGCTGATTTTGCGGTGTTTAAATTGCCAAATAGCGTAGAAAATGAAAAAAACCTTCCGCTTCAGCTAATATTGCACTCAAATAGAGCAGATAGTGTCTATATTCTTGGTGAAAAAATATTTTAAGGAGAGCAGTTGAATTTAAAAGAAAAAATTTCTAATATATTTTGGGTTGTGGCGGCGCCGATTAAGTTTATACAAAATCACTTTAAGGCTGTTTTGCTCGTGGTTGTTTTATTGTTGTTTTTTATTTCGAGCGATGAGGAGAGTGTCGCAAAAGAGAACCTTTATAAAATCGAATTAAGCGGTCCAATATTGGAAAGCGATAGTTTTTTAGAAGAGCTTGAGAAGGCAAAAAGTCAAAATATAAAAGGTCTTCTTATGGTGGTTAATTCACCTGGTGGAGCAGTTTCTCCTAGCGTTGAAATTATGATGGCAATAAGAGAGTATGCAAAAACAAGACCGGTAGTTGTCTATTCGGCGGGATTGCTTGCTAGCGGAAGCTATTATGCCTCTATTTATGCGCATGAGATTATTGCCAATCCGGCAAGCATAGTAGGCTCAATCGGAGTTTTGTTTGAAACGGTAAATACAAAAGAGCTGCTTGATAAGGTTGGTATTAAGCCCCAAGTCGTAAAGAGCGGAAAATACAAAGAAGTCGGAGCATTTTATAGAGACTGGGAGGCTCACGAGAAAGAAGCGCTAGAGACTCTTTCCGATGATATTTATAAAATGTTCGTTTTGGATGTGGCAACTGCTAGAAAGCTTGATGTTAATAACTCTAGCATTTTTGCAGACGGCAGAGTTTTTGTATCTTCAAAAGCTAAAGAGATTGGCTTGATTGATAGTATAGGCAGTATAGATATTGCAAAAAGAAGAATTATTGAGCTTTCTAGGGTTCAAAATCCGGTGTGGAATAAAAAGAGTGAAATGGATTTGTTTTTTGAAAAACTTTCATCAGAAACTACTCTTTTGATCTCAAAAAGCCTGCATTCTGCGTTAAGTAATCTGAATTAAAGAGGGAAAGCCCTCTTTAATTCATGTCTTTAAATGCCTTGTCTGAACTTTGTTGTTGTTGTTCATAAGAAGGACCTTTTGGTGCAACTTGTTTAACTGTGCATCCAGCGAAAATAAAAGCACTAAGCAGTGCAAGCATGATAGTTGTTTTCATTTTTTCTCCTATTAATATTTCTCATATAATTTGAACAAGTCCAAATTATATTCATTCACTAAAGCTTCGCCTAAAGGCGAGATAGGGGTCATTATGACTCCTAATTGGCAAATCGTACACGGCTTAGCGTGAGTGATTGTATCATAAAATTGTAACAAACTCTTTAATATCAGTTGGAATTAAGAATAGCTTATCAAAGTGATTATCCAGAAAAGGTCTGTTGATTTTATTAAACTCTTCAATTGAACCAAAAAGGTTGATACACCAGTTGAATTTAATGTTTTTGTTATTTAAAAAATAGTGATTTACAAGTGTTTCGCTTATCGTTCCTAGTTTATCGGTGGTTATAAAAATAACATTCGCATCAAAAAATCTTGCAAAATCAATAACAAAAAAATCATCATCAATCGGCGTCATAATACCGCCCGCTGTTTCTATAAAAACAACATCGCATACTGATTCTATTTTTTTTAATGCGCTTTGAATTTTTTTGAAATCAATCGACTCTTTTTTGGATACATACGGAGCCGCTGCAAGAGAGTGTTTGATTGGCACGACATAGTCAATTGTTATATTTTTAAAATCACTGTTTAGTTCTTTGCATTTTTCAAGGAGTGCCGTGCCGTCATGAGGAAGATTTTCTACACCTGTTTCTATCGGCTTAAAAGCTCCAACTTTGTATCCGTTTTTTGCAAATTCTTGTAGCAATTTAAGCGTTACGAATGTTTTGCCGCAGTTTGTGTTTGATGCTGTTATTAAAAAGCGTTTTTTTGGTTTCATGAAGTAAATTATACACAAGTATTGGTATGATAAAATTTAGAAATGAAGTACTTAATAATTTTTATATTTTTTTTAAATATCTTATATGCCGGTTTTGTAAATCCGTCTGACAAAAATTACAATATTAGCGAATCTAAAACATTTGATATTGTATTTGCCGATGAATATAGCGATGAGGCGTTTATGACAGATTTTTTGGCAGAGCTTTTGATGTATGAATATGATAGCTCTTTTGGCTTTGAGCTTGACGATAGACTCTCAATAATCCTTGCCTCTTCAAATAATCAAGTAGCAAATGCGTTTGCTTCGCCGATTTTAAACAATATCGCATTTTTTTACGGAGCTGGAGCTAGTGAGGTTGATTATTTTGGCTATAAATCTTGGCTAAAAACTATTTTGATTCATGAGTTAGCCCACATATATCAAGTAAGCGCAAAAGATTCCGAAGTCTCAAAAGGGCTGCATACGATTTTTGGGAACAACTATCTGCCTATTTTTCCAAGCTTTCCTATCCCTCTTTTTACTTATCCAAATTCGCTTTTGCCTACATTTGCACTAGAAGGCAATGCTGTCTTAAATGAATCTCGCTTTAAAAATGGCGGAAGGCTCTATAACGGCGCGTTAAAGGCGCTTTTTTATGCTCTTTTAAAAGAAAACAAGCTTGATGCGGTAAGGCTAAAAAACGACCATATAGACTTTCCGTATACCGAAGAAAAATACATAATCGGCGGTTACTTTTTTTTGTATCTAGCCAAAAAATACGGCATAGACAAGACAAATGAGTTTTTCAAAATTCACTCAAGGCATTTTATTAATCCTTTAATGTTTAGCAGCTCTTTTTTGACTCATTTTGGAGTTAGTTATGATGATATTTTTTCGGATTTTGTAGATTATTTTTACCAAGATGCAAAAGTGCTAAAGTATTTAGAGGGCGAGACGGTAGTTTTTAGTAAAATTTTTGTAGATATAAATAGAGATGAAAACAATATCTACTTTATGAGCTCAGATTTGGTTTCAAAGCCTGCTATAAATATTTTTGATAAAAAAACAAAAAATCTAACACAAAAAAGAGGCTCATGGGATTTTGGCAAGCCTTTTTTGATTGATCAAAATTTTTACACCGCTTCAAGCGCGCAAACGACAATTTTTACAACAGAATATGGACTGATTGATGAAGAGATGCGATTTTTGCCAGACTCAAATTCAAAATACATGATGGATAAAAAAGATGAAAATCTAATCTATTTTGACATAAATAATTCATTTGATGAACCTAGGCTCTACAAAAATGGCGAATTTATCGCAAAGGCTAATTCAAAAGCGATGATGGATGAAAATGGAGCGGTTTTTTACTTCAAGCAAGATGGCAAAAAACGAACACTATATAAAGACAAAGCAGCCATTTTTACTATTGATGGTTATTGGTCAAAAATAGCAGAAGTAAAAGAGAATAAAATATATTTTATTGCAAATACAAAATACGGAAGTTCTCTTTTTTGTTTTGACGGCAATAAGATAAAAAGATTAAGCGAAGCTGACAATATTGTAGATGCAAAAATAATAGACAGCGAAATGATTCTAGCAGCTACAATCAAGGGCGATGGCTATCACTATGTGATATCGCAGACAGAAGAGATAGATGAACTGCCTTTTGAAGTTAGTTATTTTTCCGAGCTAAATCTAAATATCGACTTTAGCAAGTATGATAAAAAAATCATAGAAAAAAAGAGCTACAACGAGCTAGCAAACTTAAAATACACACTGCTTTATCCGTTTATCTCTTATTCTAGCGACGATGATTATGTTTATGAGTTTAATTTTCTTTTTTCAGATCCCATGCTCTACAATGAGTTAAACATAGGGTATTTTGATTTTTTCGGTGGTAAATTTTTAAATAGCGGATACTCAAACAGTAGATATTTTATAGATTTTGGATTCGGCGGCACAAAAATATTAGAAGCCGAACTTGAAGAAAATGAAAAAGATTATAGTGTTTATGGATATTTAAAAATTCCGCTTATGCACAAAGGAAGAAAGCAAAGCTTTGTTCAGTTTTATGGATACACTTATGACGATGATTTAAATAGTTACGAAGATAAAAATCCGCTTATTACTTCGCTTCATTATGAAGAAAACGAACAATATCCACTCTCTTTTGGAGTAAATAAATCAATTGACATAGCCTTATATACAAAAAACGATATGGGTATAAACTCTTATGGCGGATGGCTAAATGCAATCGAGAGTTTGCCGTATGAGGGATTTGTAAGGGCAGGGGCAAAATACACAAAATCGCAAGAGAAAAGCGTAGAGCTTTTAGGTTATCCGGATTTAAAAGGCGATATGACAAATTTTTGGCTTAGAGGGCTTGATGGCGATTATCATGCAAGCGGTGTGGGCAGAATTTTTTTTGAAGTCGAAAAAGTAATCAATATAAATAAGTATTTTATGGTTTTTCCAGTATCATTGAGAAGAGCATCTCTTTCGCTCAGACATGAGAGTGTTTGGCTTGATGAGAGCGAGTACGAAAAATCAAAAATACAAGAGGAAGTGGCATCGTTTAATATGGAGCTTCTCTTTATACATAAGTTTCCTTTTTTGGCTTCTTTAAGATATGTCAAAAATAGTGAATCATTAGAAGAAGAGACTATATTTTTTGATATTGGCGCAGGATTTTGACATAAGAGGAATGTATGGCTGACGAATCTTTAAAGAGACTAACCGTTTTGTATGTAGAGGATGAAGACGAAATAAGGCAAAGCTTGCTTAGGTTTTTGCAAAGAAGAGTTGATAAGGTTTACACTGCAAAAGACGGCAAAGAGGGTTTGGAGTTATATAAAGAGCATAAGCCAAATCTTGTCATAACCGATATTCAAATGCCAATCATGAATGGTCTTGCTATGGCCGAAGAGATTAAAAAAATCAATATTGATGCGCCAATTATAATTACAACAGCATTTAGCGATGAAGAGTATTTTTTAAAAGCTATTGATATCGGCATCGATAAATATGTCAAAAAACCAATCGATAATAAACTTTTGCTACACAATATGACAAAAATTGCTCATTTTATTGCAAACGAACAGGAGCTGGCAGAAAAAAAATGGTTTATAGAGACTATACTGGATGCTAGCCCTAATTTTATACTCATAACTGACGGTAAAGAGATTTTCTATCTTAATAAATCTATTATGGATTTTTTTGGAGTAAGAACACTAGAGGAGTTTGAAGAAAAAAATAAGACCATAGACGATTTTATTGTAAATAAAAATAGCGCTAATGAGAAAAAGTTCGGTAGCTGGTTTGAGACTTTGGATGAAGAAGGGGAAAAAGTTATTTATATGACTCAAGAAGAAGGACTAAAGATAGATGCAAATGCCTTTATGGTAAGAGCAAAAAGAATATCATCTTCTAACCCAAAAAGATTTCTTGTTATTTTTACAGATATAACGCATTTTGAAAAAGAGAAAGAGAAATTTAAAGAGCTATCAATAAAAGATCCTCTTACAAATATTTATAATAGAAATAAATTTAATGAAATGTTAGATGCCGAAATAAGAAGATCTCAGAGATTTCAGAATGAATTTTCACTCATAATGTTTGATATAGATTATTTTAAAACGGTAAATGATACATATGGTCATCAAGTTGGTGATTATGTGTTAAAAAAAATATCTTCTTTGGTAAACGACCACATAAGAACACTTGATTTGTTTGCCAGATATGGAGGCGAAGAGTTTATTATGCTGCTTCCTGAAACTAGCTTAAGATACGCCATAGGCGTTGCAGAAAAACTAAGAGTCATTATAGAGAGTTGTGAGATGGATATAGTAAAAAATATAACTTGCAGTTTTGGTGTTGTTGAATATATCGAAAATGAAGAGAAAGATAAGCTTATAAAAAGAGTGGATGATATGCTTTATAAAGCTAAAAACAATGGAAGAAATATGGTGGAGTATTAAAAAAATGGAGAAAATGCTTTTTTCAAAGCTAGAGCACATCTCTTTGTCTCTTTTTAGAAAAAATATTATAGGTATTCATTACGGCTCTATGTCTGCTAGAGTTGAGCTTAATAAGTTTCTTATCAATAAAAAAGAGGCTATTTTTGATAATTTGCAAGAGAGTGATTTTATACTTCTTTATCATAATAAAGATTATAGATGGAAAGAAGCCAGTATGGATTCAGAGATCCACTCTCAAATATATAAGCTCATAAGTGACGCTAAGTTTATTCTTTATTCGCTTCCGCCTTATGCAATGAGCTATGCGCTAAATCATGACAAGATAGTTCCGGTTGATTATTTTGGTCATAAAGAGCTAGGGGTTGTTTCCGTGTATGACCCAAAGTCTTTTGATGATTGGTATGATAGGGCAGAGGTTGAGATAAGCAGATATTTTCAAGAGACGAATTCAAACATAATGATAATAAGAGGATATGGGGTTTATGCGCACGCTAGGGATTTGAATCATCTTGTAAAAATGATGGATATTGTCGAAAATAGCTGCAAAATACTACTTCTTTCTCAAATAAATAATTATGTGCAAGAAAAAAGATATAGCTAGTTTGACTTCACTAGCTTTTTAGTAGCCTTGCTAGTTTTGCTTGAAGTTTTAGCCAAGTTTTGTGCTCCATTATTGGGAAACCAGAATATGTTTTTCCTGCTTCTGTATTTTTTGTCACTCCGCCTCTTGCTGCGATGGTTGTGAAGTCTGCTATTTTTATATGACCCACGGCGCCGCTTTGTGCAGCCATGGTCACATTTTTACCAAGTACGGTAGAGCCAGCTATGCCTGTTTGACCGGCTATTATTGAATTTTCGCCAATGATTGTATTGTGTGAAATTTGAACCAAATTATCTATTTTTGTGCCTGATTTTATAATAGTAGAGTTAAACACAGCTCTGTCTATCGAAGTGTTTGAACCTATTTCCACATCATCTTCTATCACCACATTTCCATTTTGATAGATTTTAATATGCTCGCCGATTTTTGTGTGAGCATATCCAAAACCATCACTTCCTATGACCGTATTGGCATGAATAATACATCTGTTGCCTATGATACATTCGTGATAAATTACAACATTTGGGTAGATGATACTATTTTCGCCTATCTTTGCATCATCGCCTATGTAGGCACCTGACATAATGATGCTATTTTTTCCTATTGTTACATTGTTTCCTAGATTTACATTCGGAAAAATTTTAGCGGTTGAATCGATGCTGTTTTTATTGTTTTTTGGTAATTCGATTCTTTTTTTGAAAAATGGAGTATGCCATATAGAGCTCAGGGTTTTCAACAATGATTGCTATCGCATTTGGGTTTAAATACTCTTTGGTTTTGGCGGTTACAAAAACAGCAGCCGCTTTTGTATTTTTGAGCTCTTCTGTAAATTTCGCACTTATTGCATAAGAGAGCGTATCGCTTTTTGCATCAAAAAGAGAGTTGATGTTGGTTATCTCAACATCTCTTTGAAGCTCTTGGGTGATATTTAGGTTTTTTAAAATTTCGCTAAGCTTCATGTCTTATAGCTCTAGGGCTACGACGCCACTTAATGCTACCTCTTTTGGATGGTATTTTTGGATAATTTTCACAAAATTTCTTACTTTTTTTGGCTCATCAGCAACCATTAGCACTATAACATCTTCACTCGTACTTACGATAGAGCCGTTGTATGCTCTGCAAAGTGCATCTATATCTGATATGCTCTCACTCGCTGGAATTTTTATAAGAGCCATCTCTTTTTCTACTATGTTGTCTTGGCGGTGTTCTGTAACTTTTAGAACAGGTATTAGTTTGTGCAATTGTTTGACTATTTGCTCTAATATTTTATTATTACCGGCGGTTTCAATAGTAACATGAGAGTATTCACTATTTGGAATAGGGGCAACCGTAAGGCTGTCTATATTGTAGCCACGCCCAGCAAAAAGACCAGAAATACGCGATAAAACCCCATGTTCGTTTAGTGTAACAACTGAGATTATTCTTCTTTCATCAAGCATTATTGATCCTTGTTCATTAAAATCATATTATAAAGAGCGCCGCCGGTTGGTATCATAGGAAGGACATTTTCATCTCTATTGATAACAACATCTATAAGTGTTATTTTGTTTAGCTTTACCGCCTCTTTGATTGCTTTTTCAAACTCTTCTTTTGTCTTCACCCTAAAACCGACTCCGCCAAAGCTTTCGGCAAGTTTTACGAAATCAGGCTGGGTTTCTATGACTGATTCTGCAAGCCTGTTTTCATAAAAGAGGGTTTGCCACTGTCT
>JAUPLZ010000243.1 GCA_030836705.1 Campylobacterota bacterium | reverse complement strand
GCTTCAGCAGGCACTTTCAAAAATGACAAGCTACAAGCTGCCGAAGATTTAAATGAGATACTTTAGCCTACTTTTTACACTTTTGATTATTTTTGAAATCACACTATTGGCAAAAGATGTAAAAATAGGCATATATCAAAAGTGCAAAAAGTAGGCTAAAGTATCTCATTTAAATCTTCGGCAGCTTGTAGCTTGTCATTTTTGAAAGTGCCTGCTGAAGCATCATTCCCTTGCTTGGCTGGTCGATTTCTAATAGGTAAAAGAGGTATTCAAATATTTCATCAACTCTTTCCTTTTCAACAACAACCGTCAAAATCTCAACTTCGCTCATCTTATACGATGTTTTTGAGCTTGTCCCTCTAGCTTTGATTTTGTTGGCGGTAACGATATCTTTTTCTGATTTGAGTTTTTCTAAAGTTTCCGATGCTATTTTGCCCAAAACTATACATGTTATTAGTTTGTATTCTTGCATGGTTAATTGCTTTTTATTTTTTCAAGAATCTCAAGCGGAATGTAAGTACCCGCTTTTTCAAGTTTTGTAACATACATAAAACCCATTCCGGGAGTATCTAGTTTTGCTTCCAGATAGATAACATCAAAGATTCTATCTACTTGATCGCTTGATACAATGATTTGCACTATTTCCTTTTCAGCCTCTACGGCAACGCCTAAAATCCCCAATCTTTCTCTAACGCCGCTTCCTGTTGCATAATTTACGGTTGCGCCTTGAGCGCCGGCTTCAAATGCGACTTTAGTGACGATATCCGCTACCCCTTTTTGAACAATACAGGTTATAAGTTCAACATCAACCAGTGTCGTAATTTGTCTTCTTCCGACTATCATTCTTTAACTCCTCTTTTTCTTTGTGTCCACAATCCGGTTGCCAATACTGCAATGATCGGTCCTATTGATGCCATTGATAATATTCCAAAACCCTCAATCGCTTTAACTGCATCTCCAAATCCAAGCCCCATGGCAAGAACAAGCGGTACCGTAACCGGACCTGTTGTTACGCCGGCGCTATCCCAAGCTATATTAACAAAAGTTTCGTCTGAAAGATATGTCAAAACAATTGCTATTAAATAAGAAGGTATAAGCAGATAGCCAAGCGGTATATCAAATATTATCTTTACTATTCCAATCGCGATTCCAGAGCCTACTCCAAAAGAGACGGAGTACATTAGGGTTTTTTTCTTAAAAACCCCTTGAGTTAGGTTTTCTACGGTGATTCCAAGAGCATTAAGAGCAGGCTCGGCAAGTGTTGCGCCAAATCCTAATGCCCAAGCGAATAAAATAGCAAGACTAAGTCCTGCGAAATAAGGATAAAGAGCCTCTATCATAACTCCGTCAGTAGTTGTTATGGTGTAAAACGCCGCAGGTATGAGACTTCCTGATTGCCCTCCTAGTTTTGCAAGACCATAAGTTAGCCCGATATTAAAAACAATCATTCCCAGAACTGCCAAAACAATTCCATAGGTTATAGTTCCTGCGTGCTGAATTTTTACCTTCAATATTAATTTCATAACTATTAACAAAAAAATAACAAGAGGAATTATTGCCCTTAAGCCCAAAGCTATCTCTTCCCCGGGAGTCATTTCGTACCAAGCCTCTTTTATTATTCCGGTGTTGCCGCTGTTTGCTATAGCGATAATCTCTTCCGGCGTAATAGTAAAATACAAAAAAACCCCAAGTAGCATAACCGCTAAAATAGGAAAAATAGAAGCCAAGGTAACTATCCCAAAGCCTGATAAACTTTGATTTCCTTTTCCAGCAGCCGAGGCTATTCCTATTCCAAGCGCTAAAACAAGCGGCACTGTAACCGGACCGGTTGTTACTGCTCCGCTATCCCAAGCAAGACCTAGAATCGGACTTAAGTCATCATTTAACATGATATATACCGTAAGAAGAAGTGTGGGAATCAGCGAGAGGTAGATATAGGGCTTAAGACTCCACCCGTAAATAAATCTCATTGTTCCAAGAACCGCTGCAAGTCCGACTCCAATCCCGACTAAAAGCACAAGAGCGCCGGAATATTGATTTAGCATTGCAAAAAGATATGGTGCTTTTTCAACCGCCACTAGCGAGCCGGCGGCTTTTAGTGCTCCAATGGCAGGTTCTGCAAATGTTACTCCGATTCCAAGCAAAAAAGCTATAAAAAGCACTACGCTTAATGAGACTTTTTTTGGCAAAGTATTTCCTATGGTTTCGCCAAAAGGCATTAGCCCTTGCTTGATTCCTTCCATGAAGAACATTAATCCGACAATAACTGCAAACAATCCGGCTGAGATGACAGAAGAATCAACTATCGGTTGTCTTAATAAAAATACTTGAAAAAAGACCAAATAAAGAGCCAGCGGCATTAAGCCGTATATTTGCTCTAAAAATCTTACGCTCACATACGGCTGAACAAGCCTGTAGACATCAATAGGTCTTAGAGCGATAGTTTTTGGTCTTGGCTTTCCTGCCGGAGCCGAGAGATTGTTATAGCTTATTTGAGTATGGTTTGTTTGAACCTCTCTTGCATAATCTCCAAACCGTATTTTTTTATTTTCTTCGCTATCCATTTTTTATCCTTCACTGCACTTGTAAATTGTAGAACATCAAATCTGAAAGTAGGGGAATAAAAAATGCTTTTAAACTATATATAAATTATTTTAAGGTTGCAAAAATGGATGAAAAAATCGCTTTAAAAAATATACTCAAATTAGGAATAGTGTTGATGGCAATTGGTTTTATTGTCTCCTTTTGCGGTCTTTTTTCATCTATTGAAGAATTTGGAATCTTAAATTTTTCACTTATGCTAACAGGTGTTATTGTTACCTCTTTTGGCTATGCACTCTCGTCACTCTATTTTTATAGAGGCAGTAGTGCAAAAGATAGTAAAAAACATCAATTTTGTGTTGGATGCTAAAGGTGATTTTTATGAAAAATACTAAAATTTTAAAATTAATTTCAAAAATCGGGATTGTAGTGTTATTGGTCGGTATCGGTTTTGCAATATCAGGAGTTTTGGGCTTTTTTATGGAGCGAGATATGGCAAATAAATCAATCATGATAGGCGGTATGGCTCTAAGTGCAATAGGATATCTGTTTTTGGCGGTGCAAAATGTTGTAGCTGAGGAGTTGTGAGCAGTCTTAATTCAACTCTTTGATTCTATTTAGATTTTTATGTCGAAGTCATATATGTGTTTAAATCTGGAAACAAGTAAATTTTCAATTATTGCAAACAAAACAATAAAGGTAATAAAAGACGAACCACCGTGGCTAAATAGTGGTAAAGGTACGCCAACAACAGGCGCTAGCCCTATGGTCATGGATATGTTAATACTCATGTATAAAAACAATAAAATAGCAACGGCTACAATCACTACGCTGACTTGATAGTCTTTTTTGACTTTTTGGGTTAGACTTAAAAGGTTAAGAATTAAAGAAGCATACAAAAGAATAACAATAAGCGCGCCAAAGAAGCCAAATCTCTCGACAAGATAAGCAAATATAAAATCGCTTGAAGAGATTGGCAAAAATTTTAGTTGAGTTTGTGTCGAATCCTCTTTATCTTTTCCAAAAAACCCTCCCGAACCGATTGCTATTATGGATTGCTGGACATGGTAACTTGGCTTTTCTGCTAAAAAATCACTTATTCTTTTTTTTTGATAGTCATGAAGATTATCGTATATAATCGTCGATGAAAGAAGAAAAAGCGATAGAAGCGTTACCCATATTTTTCGTTTTATTCCAACACTCAAAAGAACGCCGCCCCCGACAAGCAGTATGATTGTAGCAGTACCTAAATCCGGTTCGCTTGCTATCAGAAAAAAAGGAAGCAAAATATAAAAAGAGATTTTAAAAAATTCAATCCACTCATAACCGTCTTTTGAAGGCGGACGCCTTGCGATTATATATCCAAGCATTAGTATAAATGCCGGCTTCATTAGCTCCGAAGGCTGAATTGTTAACTCCAAAAAAGGAATCTCAAGCCATCTTTTTGCACCCAATTTGGTTACTCCAAAAAGTTTTACGGCAATTAAAAGAAGGATATTTATCCAATAAAAAAATGGAATAAGCCATATATATTTTCTAAGAGGGAAAAAAAATACAACAATAAAACATACAATAGCAACCGTAACATAGGCAAGTTGTTTTAATGCAAGCATTGTGCTTATTTCGCTTACTAAAAAAAACGAGAGACCGACGATCGGCAATAAAAGCAAAATGAGTAAAAAATCAAAATGCGAAAGAACTCTTCTATCAAAAAAAGACAATCTCAATAATTTAATCCAAAGTATAATTTGCGATAATTTTATCAGTTTGTTGCTAAGGATTAAAAATGCTAGAAGTTGGACAAAAAGCCTCGGAGTTTTCACTGCCAAATCAAGACGGTGTTGAGATAAGTTTAAAAGTTTTTAAAGGCAAGTGGCTTGTTTTGTACTTTTATCCAAAGGATAATACGCAAGGGTGTACGAATGAGGCGTGTGATTTTACTGAACAAGTGCCAAATTTTGAAGATCTAAATGCCGTTGTTATTGGAGTAAGCCCAGATACTCAAGAATCACATTTAAAATTTATTGAGAGTAAAAAATTAAACATTACGCTATTGTCCGATACGGATAAAAAGGTATTAAAATCATACGGCGCATGGGGAGTTAAAAAAATTACGGCAAAGAGTATGAAGGCGTAATAAGAACAACATATATAATTTCTCCG
>JAUPLZ010000242.1 GCA_030836705.1 Campylobacterota bacterium | reverse complement strand
GTGGGAATTTTTGGAAGATTATCTTATGAATTTGTCCAAAACCAATTCCGATAAAAAGCTAAGAATTTGGTCAAGTGCATCTTCAACCGGTCAAGAACCTTATAGTATTGCTATGTATTTGCAGGATTTTTTAAAAGATTATAAGAGTTGGGATATGAAATTCTTAGCATCTGATATCGATCCAGAGGTTTTAAAATACGCAATAAACGGCGAATATACTCAAAAAGATATAGGTGCAATGCCGAAATATTTTCTTACAAAATATTTTGATAAAACCAAAAATGATGGTTTTAAAGTAAAGGATTCTCTAAAAGAGATGGTGCTTTTTAGAATGTTTAATCTAACAAGAGGAGATTATTCTATTTTTAAAAATAAATTCGACATTATTTTTTGCAGAAATGTGATGATTTATTTTGACGGACCGACAAAAGATGCGCTTTTTACGAAGTTCCATCATCTTCTAAAACCAAACGGGTTGCTTTTTTTGGGTCATTCGGAGTCGATAACTAGAAAAAATAATGACTTTACGCTGGTGCAATCAGCCATTTACAAACGAACTTAAAAGGATAAATATGGGAAACCTAAGCGACAAAGAGTTAATTGCGGAAATCTCAAGAAGGTTTGAAGAAAAAGAGGCATCCATAAAAGATATGGAGATAATGACAAAAAAACTCTTGGTGTTAAATGAAAAAACAAAAGAAGCAGAGGCAGCAAAAAGTAAATTTTTGTCATTGATTAAAAACGAGTTTAACAACCCAATATCAACACTTCTTTCTATGAGTAAAAAACTTGTAGAAAAAAAGAATATGGATAGGTTTGATGAAATTGCCGACATGATGAATCAAGAGCTTTTAAGACTTGATTTTCATCTAAAAAATATTTTTTGCGCCAGTGAAATTGAAGCCGGTGAGATCGCCAATGATTATTCGACGATTGATGTCAAGTCGATTTATGATGAGGTTATTCCGTCATTTAAATACATCATAAAAGATAAAGATTTGAAAGTGAATTTTGAAATAGAGGCAAAAAGCCAGTTTGTTTCTGATGCTCAAAAATTTTATATGATAATGCTAAATATCGTATCAAATGCTTGTGAGTTTTCTTATCCAAAAAAAGATGTAAATATAAGCTTCAAAGAAGGACCGGAGCATTTTTATTTGGAAGTTGAAGATTTTGGCGAGGGGATTTTTGTAGAAGAAAAAAAAGAGATTTACAATAGATTTACACAGTTTCACAGCGGAGAGACTAGACCGTATTCCGGACTTGGGCTTGGACTTAGTGTAGCAAGAGAATTTGCAGAGGCGCTTGATGGAGATATTTTTTATACAAGCACAAAAGGTCATACGGTTTTTACTATCACATTTCCTAAGCTAGATTCAAAAAATATAAGCAAAAGCATCGGAGCAAATGAATTTTTGTTTGATGAATTTGAAGAATCTCTTGAGATGTAAAAATGGAAATTAAACCAAGAAAATTTATTCATGCAGGCGAGATTTTTATCGCAATAAAACCAACAGAAATAGCGACGGTGCTTGGCTCTTGTGTGGCTGTTTGCTTGTTTGATCCAAAAAAAGAGGTGGGAAGCATGAATCACTATCTCCTTCCTTTGTGGAACGGCAATGGCTTGCAAACTCCAAAATTTGGAAATATTTCTATAGAAAAAATGATAGAGAATATGCTAAATATTGGTTGCGATAAGATGGATTTGCAAGCTAAAGTTTTTGGTGGTGCCAACATCCACACGACAACCCAAGAGAGTATGATGATAGGCAAAAAGAATGTTATTATCGCAAAAGAGATTTTATCTAATCATAGGATAAAAATTGTAGCAGAAGATACCGGCGGAAGTGTTGGAAGAAGGATACTTATGCACAGCGATACCGGCAAGGTAATGTTAAAATACACATCAGAAGAGAAATAAAGGATATTTTATATGGCAATTAGAGTATTGGTTGTAGATGATAGTGCAACGGCTAGAGCTGTTATAACCGAGATTTTAAAATCAGCTCCGGGCATAGAGGTGGTCGGGGTTGCCGCCGATGCCTATATTGCAAGAGATAAGATCGTAGAGTTAAAACCTGATGTTATTTGCCTTGATGTCGAGATGCCAAGAATGGACGGCGTTACTTTTTTAAAAAAACTTATGGTTCATATGCCCACACCTGTAGTTATGGTCTCATCGCTTACTAGAAAAGGTGCCGAGGTTACGCTTGCCGCACTTGAAGCAGGAGCGGTTGATTATGTAGCCAAACCTCACTCAAACATCTATGACGGTGCAGATGAGATAAAAAATGAACTTATAGAAAAAGTAAGAATCGCTGCAAAAGCCAATGTAAAAAGAAAAACTGTTGAAGAGATTCAAAAAATCAAATACTCTCCGCTTTCTGAAACAACCCAAAAAGTTATAGCCATCGGGGCTTCAACCGGCGGAACAGAGGCGCTAAAAGAGGTGCTTATGAGGATGCCTAGAAATTCTCCGGGGGTTGTAATAGTTCAGCATATGCCAGAAGCCTTTACCAATCAGTTTGCAAAAAGATTAAACGATATATGCGAAATGAGCGTAAAAGAGGCAGAAAACGGAGACCATGTCGGAGTCGGACAAGTGTTGTTAGCACCGGGGGGTTTGCATATGGTATTAAGAAGAAGCGGCGCTAGATATTATGTGGAGATAGGTGACGGAAGAAGCATATCTGGACATAAGCCTAGTGTCGATGTGCTTTTTGGCTCTGTAGCCAAATCAGCGGGTAAAAATGCCGTTGGAGTAATACTTACTGGAATGGGAGCAGATGGCGCAAGTGGAATGCTTGAGATGCATAATGAAGGGGCTTTGACCATAGCTCAAGATGAAAAAAGCTGCGTGGTTTTCGGTATGCCAAAAGTAGCAATAGAAAAAGGCGGGGTAGACCACATAGTGCCGCTTGAGGGCGTAGCTCAAAAAATAATAGAGTTGGTTCAGAAGATTTAAAACGGAATCAATATTGCTTCATTGTTGCTTATTGCTAGCTACAATGGAGGCAAAATGCGTATTGCTATTGGACTAAAAGAGATAGTCGTTTATGTCGAGTATGAATCAATCGCTTTTAAAATAATCAGACAATATGTTGATAAAAACTTTACAAATAGACTCAATTTAACAAATGCGATAGTCATATTTAATTCAGAAAAAGAGTCTTTTAAGAGAGATTTCTTTTTGCAATGGCTTTATGCTTCATACAAAAAAGAAAACCCTGAGCTTATGCCGTCATTTAAAGACAACTTAATCAGACGAAAACACTTGCCGATAAAAATCAAAATAACAGACAAAAAAGAGGTTGTAAGCAGTTTTAAGCTTGAAATAAAACCCTTTAAAGAAAATATAGTGGCAATGAAGATAAATATAAAAAACTATCTTTTGCAAAACTATCTTAGAATATCTTTTAGAAAAGAGTATATAGAAAAATCAGCGGACGGGCATTCGATTTTTCTCAAAATCGACTCAAGCGATACAAAAGAAAAGCTGCAAAAGCTTATAAAAAGAAAAAAAGTATTAAATTATCCAATATCTTTTGGATATGATGAAGTTTGGATGAAGGGCTTTTTGTCTTCAAATGATTCTTTTATAGAGGGTAGCAAAGATTCATTTGTATTAAAAGCGTATGAGATTCTAAAAAGCACACAAGAAGACACTATGGATGTAATCAAAAAAAGGTATATCGAGCTTGCCAAAAAAGTTCATCCGGATAGGTTTTTTTATGATGATAGCAAACTAAAAGAGTATACAGAGCAATTTCAGCTTGTCCAAAGAGCATTTGAAACTATAAAAGAAGAGAGAGAATATTTTGGATATAGAACATGTCAGGATTCTTATAGCAAGTGAAGACATAGATGCAAACGAGGATTTGCTTTTAATATTTGAAGAAAAAAACATTAGCATTCTTGTGGTTTCAGATATTGAAGATACAAAATATATAGACATAAAAAAGGTTTCGGATCTCGTCATAATAGATTTAGCGCACTCAAAAAAATCATTTTTGGAAGCGATAATTGATATCTGCATTGAGGGTGATTTTTTGACCCCGATTGTCTATATAAAATCAAATAACGAAAAAGAGTTGGCGTTTAATCTGCTCCAAAAAGCTCCGGCAGCAATAATAACAAAACCATTTAATTTAGAAAAAATTACCTCTTTGCTTGAAAAAATTCTCAAAAATATCAGTATAAAAAAGAAAATAGATGTCGAACACCAATATCACGACATTCTTATGCAAACAGCTATTGTTTCTAAGGCTAATCCTGAAGGCATTATAACTTATGCGAACGACAACTTTTGCAAGCTAAGCGGTTATGAAAGAGCGGAGCTTATAGGAAAACCGCACAATATCGTAAGACACCCTGATATGCCAAAATCATCGTTTGAAGATATGTGGAAAACGATAAAAAACAAACAAATGTGGCACGGAAGAGTAAAAAATCTCAAAAAAAACGGCGGATACTATACATCAAATGTTGTTATAGTGCCGCTTCTTGACGATAGAGGCGAAATTACCGAATATATGGCCATAAGAAGCGATATAACCAAGCTTGAAATGATGCAGGAAAAAATCATAAAAGACAAAGAAAGGGAAAAGGAAATTTTAGCAAGGCAACATACGCTGGAAGAGGTTTCAAAAACAAAAGATGAACTTTTGGTTGTTTTTACACATGAGCTTAAAACCCCGCTAAATGCTATTATAAATTTTAGTGAATATGTCGCAAAAAAAATATCAAAATTAGAGATTGATGAGAAAAAGAAGTTATCAGACCTCATGCTATCGGTCAAAAAAAATGCACTTGAAATGCTTGACAATATCGTAAATATTATAGATTTATCAAAGCTCAAATCTGGCAAAATGAATATCCATCTGTCATTGGTTGATGTGAAGCATTTGATCGAGGATTTGCTGATAAAGTTTGCGCCGATTATAGAACATGAAAATATTGATATCCATATCAAGCTTGAAGAGGGCTGCATCATAGAAAGCGATAGATTAAGGTTTTCGCAAATAATTTCAAATGTACTGTCAAATGCTATTAAATACGGAAATAAAAAAGTTCTCATAACTCTAAAAAAAGAAGGCAGAGCCGTTTTGGTGGGCATAGAAGATAATGGCGATGGCATTAGCGATAAAGAAAAAATATTTGAGCTTTATGAGCAAGGCGATAACAGCAAAATAACAAGAAAATCAAAAGGCACAGGAGTCGGGCTTCATTTTGTGAAGTATCTTTGCAAAGAGCTAGGAATGGTTATAGATGTGGAAAAATCGACAATCTTAGGCGGTGCTAGGTTTTTAATAAAAAAGGATTTATAGAAAATATGGAGATCTTAATAGTTGACGATAACCAAGATAATAAAATGACAATCGAACTCTTGCTTGAAGAGTTTGAAAATCTAAATATTGATGAAGCAAGCGACGGCGAAGAGGCGCTTAATAGGTGCAAAGAAAAAAAATATGATTTAATCTTTATGGATATTATGATGCCGAAAATGGACGGTATCACAGCCACAAAAGAGATTAGAAAATTTGACAAAAAAGTGATGATTATAGCCATCTCGGCTCTTGATGAAGAAAAGTCAAAAGAAGAGATGACAATCAACGGTGCAGAGGATTTTATAACAAAACCGATAGATTCAAAACTTTTTATAAAAAGAGTAGAAAATTATCTGGAAATTTTAAAATACCGCGGTACAAAAAGCTATGACTATGAAGCTATAAATCTTTTTAACAAAGAGGTTTATAACAAAAGTGTTATTTTTAGAGTCTTTGATAACTCCTCGTTAAGTTATTTTTGGGAGTATTTCCTAAGTGATGAGGATAAAAAAGTCTATAAACTAAGCGAAGGGATAAGGGTTTTGTATGCTCTTGGCGCATGGCTTATCAAAAAAGGCGAAAAGTTTACTTTTGTTGACGAAGAGAGTGATAATTGTCACTATATCACACAGACCGGATTAAAAGAGATTGAGCATATTGTCAAAAAACTCTTAATAAAACATTTTGACTCAAACTCATTTTTAATAAAAGATGGCATTTTGAGTATCAAAATGAATAAAATTAATCCGCAAATCAATGCTTTAAAAAAAGAGTCTATGAAAATAGATGGCGAAAAAGAGACGGTTTTAAGACAGAGTTTTACAGAAAAAATAACAGCCAAACAATTTGTAAAATCAAGCGCGATTGATTTGATGGATAAAATAGAGTCGCTGGAGGATTTGGAAGATAGGCTTGATAAAGAGCTCTTTTCACTAGAAAATAAAAAACCGACTAGTGATGATTATATGTTTCTTGCAAATGGACTTGAGAAGTATAATGAGCTTATAAGACTGTTTATGGAGTTTCAAAGTATAGTTTTTGCTCTCTCTTCTCTTGTCGAATTTTTAAGAACAATTAATGATTTTAATATAAATGAAAAAAATGAAAAAAAGATTATACTTTTGCTTACTAATATTCTCTTGGATCTTTCAAGCTGGAGAAAAACGATTTTTATAGAACAGCAAACGAATGATATTCATTACCTTGATAGTTCGCTTCTTAGTTCTTGCTTGCAAATTGAAATGATAGTTAAAGAAAAAGAGGTAGAACAAGAGGATGATTTGGAGTTGTTTTAAAAGAGGTAATTATGAAAACTACAAAAGATTACGCAAAAGAGTGTATCGTTCTTTTTGTTGATGACGAATATGAGATAAGAGATATGATAAAAAATATCTTAACAAGACTTTTTAAAGAGGTTTATTTTTCAGAAGATGGG
>JAUPLZ010000030.1 GCA_030836705.1 Campylobacterota bacterium | reverse complement strand
GTTCTTTAAAGGTTTGAAGAGAGCTGAATATTATGGGCTATAAAATCGCTAATTCCATTAATATTTTGCTCTATAAGATTGCAAACTTCATCTTTTTTGAACTCCTCTTCGCTAAAATGATCCGAAACCGCCTTTAGCACAAAGATATTTTTATTATGCAAAAAATTTAAAGCCGAGACGAAAAAGCCGCTTGCCTCCATGTCGCAAAGTCCGTTTTTTGGGCTAAATTGAGGCAAGTCGTAAGTGGTCAGCATGGAGCTTTTTAGATTGTGATTGAAGTTTGTGTTACAAAAATAGAGCTTATTTGAAGCATTGTCCAAGATTCTAGCCGCTACAAAAAGTTCTCCGATTTTTGATATTTTTTGCCCTCCGGCGCATACGCCGATATTGAAGGCAAAATCATTTTTGTCTGAATTTTTGAGTAAATATGCAGTTGCGGCGGCGGATTTGAGCTTGCCGATTCCGGATATGACAAGCTGGATATTTTCGTTTTTGTATATGGAAAAGTTTTTTTCTTCCTGTGCTTTTTTTAAATCATATTTTTTTATAAGCGGAACGGCTTCGTTTTTTAGAGCGCAAACGATATAAATCAAGAGAGCTCCATCATCCTCTCAAGCGCTATTCTCCCCCATTTTATCGTCTCCTCATCGACAAACATTTCGTTTGCGTATGTTTTATTGTCGATGGATTTTAAAACATCGTAAATACTCTCAAGCGTTGTTTCGTTCATCGTCGTACATTCAGGTTTGGTGGCGGAGAGGACGAATGTGTTTTTTTCTCTTAGTCTATTGACTAAATTAAACTCCGTTCCGACTACGACTTTTTGCTCTATCGGAAGATTTCTTACATATTTGATGATTTGCGATGTAGAACCAACAAAATCGGCTTTTGCGCAAACGCTAGGGTCACATTCAGGATGAACGGCTACTAATATATCGGGATATTTTTTTCTATAAAAATCTATATCTTTTGGCGTAAAAAGCTGATGAACGGAGCAAAAGCCGTCATAGCAGATGATATCTGCATCTTCTAGCTTTTCGTCTATTCCGATGACTGCTGATTTTAATCCCATAGCAATGGCTATGTTTTGCCCTAGGCATCTATCCGGAAGAAAAAATATTTTTTTGCCTGCTTTTAGGGCATTTTCTATAATAATTTTTGAGTTTGCGCTTGTACAAACAAGTCCGCCCATTTTGGCAACTTCGGCTTTTACTTCGGCGCTTGAGTTTATATAAGTAACAGGCAAAATATTTTCTTTTTTTATTCCTCTTGCTTCCATTGCTTTTATGCTGTCAAAAAAATAGCTCTTATCAATCATTCTAGCCATGGCGCAGCAAGCTATACACGGCATAAAAACCCTTTTTTCAGGGCTTAAAAGCTTGACGCTTTGAGCCATAAAACCGACTCCGCAAAAGAGTAAAAACGGATTTTTGTCTTCTTTTGCCCTCTTTGCCAGCTCTAGGCTATCACCTGTGATATCGGCTATATTAAAAACTTCGTCTCTTTGATAAAAGTGGGCTACAATCGTAACTTTGTTTTTCTCTTTGAGTCTTTTGATTTCGCTTAATAACTCTTCTTTTGTCATTGAGTTTTTATCCATTAAAACAACCTCTAAAATATAAAAAATGATAAAATTAACGGATTTTATCAAATAAAGGGTAATTTAACTATGGATTTTTTTACAAGTAGCAATGTTCTTGTTTATCTTGCGGCATATTTGATTGGCGCCATACCGTTTGGGCTTATATTGGCAAAAGTTTTTGCAGGTGTTGACATAAAAAAAGAGGGAAGCAAAAGCATAGGTGCTACGAATGTCTTAAGGGTTGTAAAGCAGACAAATCCCACACTGGCAAAAAAGCTAGGCATTGCGACGCTAGCACTTGATGCGCTAAAGGGGATTGCTGTTTTGGCGGTCGCTATGATGATGGATTATAGCCAGAGTGTTTTGTGGGGCGCTGCTCTTCTTAGCGTTGTTGGTCATTGTTATAGCCCTTATTTGAATTTTGAAGGCGGAAAAGGCGTGGCTACTGGTGTCGGCGTCGTTGCGGTGATGCTGCCTATTGAAGCCGGAATCGGGCTTTTGGTATGGTTTTTTATGGCAAAAGTATTCAAAATCTCATCGCTAGCGTCGCTAAGCGGACTTTTGAGCGCCGTGATTGCAAGCTATTTTATTCATCCGGGACTAGAAAGCGTGAACTCTCAAATACCTCTTTTACTTATTGCGTTTTTGATTTTCTATAAACATATTCCAAATATTCTTAGACTTGTAAAAGGCGAGGAAAAAGCCGTAGTATGAAAATATTTATAAACAAGCTTCAATTTAACGCCATTATGGGCATCTTGGAGTTTGAGAGAGATTATGAGCAGAAAATTCAAGTAGATTGTGAGCTTGATTATGATGGAGAATTTATCGACTATTCGCTGATTAGGGAACTGATAAAAAAAAATATAATAGAAAAAAAATTTAGACTAATCGAAGATGCGCTTGTTTTTTTGGCAGAAGAGATAAAAAAGAGTTTTTCTTCGGCAAAAAAAATAAAATTAGCAATCTATAAGCCCGATATTTTTAATGATTGTGTAGTGGGAGCCGAGATTACAAAAGAATTTTAAGGAGTAAGATGAGTCTGACCGTAAAAATGGCGTATCTTAATATGTGGCGGCGCAAATCCCGCTCTCTCGCCGTTATTATGATGATCGCCGTAAGCGTGGCTGGGCTTTTGCTTATTCAGGGCATCTATGACGGAATGGTCAAGCAGATGATAGATAATCTAATAAGAAGCGACTCTTCTGATATAACAATTTTTGGAAAAAACTACAAAGAATCAAAATCTCTTAAAGACTCCATCAAAAACCCTCAGGAAATTGAGCAGTTTTTAGAAAATAATCAAGCGGTAAAAAGCTTTATAAAAAGAATAAAACATGATGGACTTATAGCTACAGCTACTCACTCTCAAAGCGCTCTTATTATCGGGACGGAGTTAGAAAAAGAGCAAAAACACGCCAATTTATCAAACTACCTAATAGACGGAAAATATAGTTTCGGCGAAAAAAACAAAGAAGCTATCATAGGAAGCGAACTTGCCGATAAATTAAAGCTAAAAGTCGGAAAAAAGATAGTCTTTACCGCGCAAAACAAAAGCGGTGAAATAGTTTCGCTTTTGCTAAAAGTAGGCGGAATTGT
The DNA here is from genome assembly GCA_030836705.1 of Campylobacterota bacterium. Lineage (GTDB taxonomy): Bacteria > Campylobacterota > Campylobacteria > Campylobacterales > SZUA-545 > JAUPLZ01. Next base: position 4,271 of record JAUPLZ010000030.1, on the reverse strand, counting down.
AAAAACAAATGATGTAAATATAGACAAATCAGCAGTCATAGTCGATTATCAAGCGGTAGAAAATTTTTTGGCACTAAAAAATTCAACAACTCAAATATCGATAGCTCTTAACTCAAAAGAAAACCTCGCGGAATTTAAAGAGAATCTTGCAAAAGGATTTGGCAAAGAGGTTGATATATTTGCGTGGAGCGATATTTTTCCTATGTTTTTAGACATGGAAGAGATGATTATTGTTTTTAATTTAGTGAGTTACGGGCTTGTTTTTTTGGTGGTCTCAATCGGAATTTTCGGGGTTATATTGGTTTGCGTGCTTGAGAGAATAAGAGAGTTTGGAATAATGCTAGCACTTGGGAATTCATTTTTTAATGTAAGTAAATTAATAGTTTTAGAGTCTATTTTTTTGGGATTTTTGGGTCTTGGCATAGGTTTTTTAATAGGCGGCGGATTGCTTGCTTATTTTAATGTTTACGGTATGGATCTTAGTGTGTACGCAAAAGGGCTTTCTATGTGGGGAATGGATTCTGTGATGTATTCAGAGATAAAGCTTGCTTATTTTATTCAGGCTTTTTTATCGGTTTTTTTTGCTACTGTTTTTGCGGCTTTGTGGCCGGTTAGGGTTTTGAAAAAATTTCGCCCGATAGAAGCTATTAATTCAAGAGGTTAAGATGTCGTTTTTAAAAATAAAAGATATTTCAAAAATCTACGGAAAAGAGAAAGAGCTAAAGACAATAGCGCTGGAAAATATAAATCTTGATATAAAAAAAGGGGAGTTTATCGTCATTTCAGGACCGTCAGGCTCTGGCAAAACTACACTCTTAAACGCCATCGGCGGGCTTGATTCCGTTAGCGGCGGAGAGATTATCCTAAACGGCGTAAATTTAACCGACCTAGGCGAACACGCGCTTTCTCTTGAAAGGCTAAATAACATCGGATTTGTTTTTCAGGCTTATAACCTCATACCCGTCCTTAACGCAAAAGAAAATATAGAGTACATTATGACACTTCAAGGCAAGAGCAAAAAAGAGTGCGAAAAGAGGGTTTTGGAGGTGGCGACTGAGCTTGGAATTGAAAGCCTTTTAAATAAATTTCCGGAGAATTTAAGCGGCGGACAACAGCAAAGAGTAGCGGTTGCAAGAGCGGTTGCCAGCAGACCTGAGCTAATATTAGCAGACGAACCGACGGCGAATCTTGATTCAAAAAACGCCGAAGATTTAATGGAGCTTATGAGAGAGCTAAATGAAAAAGAGAATATCACTATCATCTTCTCATCCCACGATCCGATGGTTATAAGCAAAGCAAAAAGATCTATTGTTTTAAGAGACGGAAAAATCATAACCGATAGGTTGATGGCATAAAATGCTTTTTAGTATCGCATATAGAAATATAATAAGAGCCAGACGAAGAACCATAGTTACTATAGTTTTGAGCACTATTAGCACGGCTTTTTTTATATTTTATGTATCGATGATGGAGGGAAGTTATTCAAAAATATTTAAAGATTCGGTTGAAATTTATCCAAGCTACATTCAAATAACCGGCTTAAATTATAGAGATGACCCCGGATATGAAAATCTGATTTTTGATACAAAAAGCGTGGTCGAAAAAATATCAAAAATAGATGAGATAGAGCTTGCGGCATCAAGGTTTGAAGGTTTTATGCTCTATGCAAGCAGCGAAAATTCAGTAGGCGGAATGCTTGTAGGAGTTGAGCCAAGCAGTGAGCCAAGATTATCAAAAATCCCAAAAACGCTTATCGAAGGTGAATATTTATTCGCAAATGACGGCAATAAGATAATAATCGGCGAAAAGCTTGCAAAAAAACTCAATGTCAGATTAGGCGATACGGTGAGTATCGTCGGTTCGGCGATAGATTACTCTTTTGCGGCGGATAATCTGATAATAAAGGGCGTTTTTAGAACCGGTCTTGATGAGTTTGACAGCAATGCCGCCTTTATAAACAAAGAGTATTTGGATGAGATTTTATTAAGCCAAAATATTTCTACACACATTATAGTTCTTCCAAAAAATCCTGCCAATTCACAAGAAGTAGCCAAAAAAATAGAGCAGACTTTTCAAACAAGCGAATATGAGGTGCAAGAGTGGCATAAATATTTAGAAGGTGTTATAAAAGCTATGGAGTTTGATAAATACAGCGGAATTATAACAATGTGGCTTTTTTTGATAGTTATATTTTTCGTTATTATGATTTATGCGCTTTTGACAATTTATTCAAGAATAAAAGAGATAGGAATTATGCGCTCTATCGGCACGACCCCTTTGCAAGTTTTTTATATTTTGATGCTTGAGACTGCTTTGCTTGGCGGCGTTAGCGTTGTTATCGGCGGAATTATCGGCGGATATTTGTCCTATTATTTTCAAATCAATCCTATCTATCTTGAGAGCTTTGAAGAGACATATAGACATTATGGAATACTTGAGGCTGTTTTGCCTAGTGTTTTTTCATGGGAGATTATAATTGAGGGAATGGGTTTTATAATGTTTATGAATATTATCTCTGCCGTTTATCCGATAATAAAAGTAAATAGTTTTAAACCGATAGAGGCAATAAGACATAGATGAAAAAATATCTGTTTTTCTTTTGCTCTTTTTTATTTTTGCATGGAGCTCAAAGTGAGTTTGCATTTGAAAATACCAACTATATCCTGCACTCAAAATCCGCTCTTGATGATAAACCTTATATGTATGATTTCAACCGCTTTCGCATAACCAATGATTGGTCGTTTGATGAGGTTCGGTTTAAAATCATAGTCGATAACGAAAATATTATTTCAAATGAATTTTTAAAGACAAAAGAGTTTGATTCTTTAAGCACTTATGAGCCGGATTTGCCTTTTGAAACAAATAGCGAGTTTGCGGGCGATGATAATTTGCAAAATCGCTTTAAGCTGCACAGAGCTTACGGCGAGTACTTCAGCCAAAAACACGCAATAACTTTTGGTCTTTTTAATACACCCTTTGGAGTGGGCAGAATATGGACGCCTGTCGATGTCTTTAGCCCCTTAAACTCTTTGTCTCTTGAAGTTGATGAGAGGGAGGGAAATTTCGGTGCCAAATATGAATATGCCATAAATGACTTATCGGCTCTTCAAGTTGTCATATCGCAAACAAAAGAAGAAAAAACCAAAAAAGCCATAAGAGCAAAAGGGTATTTGGATTTTGCAGATTTTGCGGTTTTGGCTGTTGAAACCAATCTGTTTAAGATGGCAGGCTATGAGTTTGATTCTGAAATTTTGGATACAAGCATCGGTTTTAGAAGCGAAGGCGGAATTTTTGAGGATAAAGCTACTCAAAATAGCTATAACAAATATATTTTAGGCGTCGATTACGGGTTTGAAAACTCATTTTTTACGCTTGAATATCTGCACTCGCAAATAAATCAATATACAAATATTAAAGAAGATAGCTCATATCTAGGTCTTCACGCCTCATTCACTCCGTCGATGCTTTGGAATTTGAATTTTTTGGCAATAAGAAACTTGGATGACGAGAGTTTTGTTTTTTATCCAAGTGCCGTCTATAGCCTAAGCGATGAAGAGACACTTAGTTTTGGATTGACTACAAGCAGCGGCGAAGAAGATAGTGATTTTGGAGCATTAAAGCCGCTTTATTTTGCAAAATGGGATATTAATTTCTAATGCGCTGCCTTGTATGCCAAAAGCTTTCATTTAAACTTATCTGCACGCCGTGTCAAAAAGAGAGGCTTGTTCCGCATCTATCAAGAAGAGAGCTAGGCTGCGGGCTTAGCGTAATTTCATTTTACAAATTTAGCGAAATAGAGTTTTTATTAAAAACAAAATACACAAAAATCGGCTCTTCTATTTTTAAAATCTTGGCAAAAAACTCGTTTGAGGCTTTTTCAAAATCATTTGAGTTTGACAGCAAAATATACGCTTTAAGCGTTGACGATAGCGTAAAAAATGGCTTTTCCCACTCTGCCGTGCTTGCAAAATATGCAAAAGGAAAGGCTATTGAACCGTGCTATTCAAAACTTATAGCAAAAAACAGCATCAAATACGCAGGGAAAAATCTTGAATTTAGGCTAAGCAACCCAAAAGGCTTTGAATACAGCGGCAAGCCGAACATAGATGTGATTTTAATAGACGATACGATTACTACCGGCACTACGCTTTGTGAGGCTCAAAAAGCTGTAGAAAGAGGAAAAAGCCGAGTGCTTTTTGCGCTAACTTTAGCCGATGCCAAAGAGTGAAATTTGTCAAAAAACAACACTCAAATAAAAATTACTTAGCCAT
>JAUPLZ010000241.1 GCA_030836705.1 Campylobacterota bacterium | reverse complement strand
TATATAACTGCTAATGGCTTCGTTTAGCTTTTGCATATTAACTTTTCCTATAATAGCATTTACTCCGTTTCTTAGCAGCTCATCTTGCATAATGCTATTTGCCATGTTTGTGTGAACTATAATATTTATATTGTTATATTTTAAATCAGAACGAATTTTTTTGACAAGCTCCTTGCCTCCCATTACCGGCATTTCCAAGTCGGTAATAATAAGACCTATCTCATCTTTGTCTATCTTATAAAGCTCTTCTAATAGCAGCTTGCCATTTTCAAAAATACGATATTTGGCATTGATTTTTATAAAAAGCTCTTCTACCATCTTGCGAATAAACTTGCTATCATCGGCGAACAAAATCATCTTTTGGCTTTTATTGCTTGCATCCAGCTTCTTGATATCATCAACTCTTTTTGCATCTATTTTGTCAAAAACATCAAGCAGCAGTTTGTCGCTGTCAAAAACTATACAAAGCTCCTCTTTTCTTCCGACTAAAACCTTTGTTACAAAAAGAATTCTATCATCGCCGCTTATACTGTTATTCATCGATAGATTCGGAATGCTTACTATATGCTCAACGCTTTTTACAACCATTCCCATTCGATGACCGCCGTAATTTACAAGAATCACCAGCTCATACTCGCTATCATCAAGAACTCTATTCCCAAACCATCTATCGAAATTGACGATAGTTATCATGCTTCCTCTAATATCAGCCGTGCCTATTATGATTGGATTTCCGTGACTATGGGCAACTTTTAAGTCTTTATATACAAGAAGTTCTTCTATTTTTGAGACATTTTTAGCATAGTATTGATTATCGGATCCAAGAAAAACTAAATACTGATTAGAGTCATTTGCATTTGTGCAAACAAGCTTTACAAGGTCTAACTCATCTTCATCATCAAATGAATCATTTTTTTCTTCAAAATTATCCAGCTCATCTGCTTCTTGCATTTAACCCTCCACTTAATCAGGTATTTTAGACAACTCTTCAATATCTAATAAATTATTTATATCCAAAATCGGGATATATTCACTGCTATATTTGCCCATTTTTTTTATAAAGCGTTTCTTTATCTTTGACCCAAATTCCGGCGCCTCTCTTGTGTCGATAATGCTTATATTATCAACCTCAAAAATCTCATCGACTACAACGCCGATTTGCATATCTTTTTCTAAGCCTTTTAGATTAATCACGATAATCGATGTTTTATTTTGTATTCTTGTACAACCCAAAGATAATCTATCAAGCAAATCTATAACGGGAACTATATTTCCTCTTATGTTTGTAACGCCTTTTACGAAACTGCACATCATCGGAACTTTTGTAACTTCGCCGTATTCAACTATCTCTTTTATGCTCAAAGCTTCTATCGCATACAAATCGCCGCCGCTTAAAAATAAGAGATATTGATTTTCTACGCTACCAAAGTTCTCTTCAAATTGAATATCTTTATCTAAATTCACAGCCTTACCCTTAATAGCGGTCAAACTCTCTTAAATCAAGCTCATCCGCTTTTTGAGCATGTTTTGGCTTGGAAAAATTAACGCTTTTTTTGTTTTTTTGAGTATCTTGTTTTACTTTTTCGTCTTCGCTATCTTCAAGCGAAAAAACACTCTCTTGATGATGCGGCTGTTCTTTTATTTTAAAAAACTTCATCATCTCAACCAAATTTCTAGCGTGTGCGTCCAATCTCTCACTTATTACGGTCATCTCTTGAGCAGATGCCGAGTTTGCCTGTGTTAGCTCATCTATTTGAGCCATTGCCGTATTTATTTGAGATATGCCGATATCTTGCTCTCTTGAAGCGTTTGCTATGCTTCTTACAAGTTCTGCCGTCTCTTTTATTCTTGGCACAACATCGCCAATAAGCTTTCCGGCTGTTTCACTTATTGATACACTTGCAGTTGCCGTTTGGCTAATCTCTTGAGCTGCAACTTGTGATCTTTTCGCAAGCTTTCTAACCTCAGCGGCAACGACGGCAAAACCTTTTCCGTGTTCGCCTGCTCTTGCTGCTTCTATTGCCGCATTAAGCGCTAAAAGATTTGTCTGGTAAACAATATCCTCTATTATTCCGATTTTTTTAGAAATGCTCTGCATAGCTTGAACCGTTTGACTTACGGCTTTTCCGCCCTCTATCGCCATTTCGGCAGCCTCTTCCGCTATATCGTTTGTCTTTTGCGCATTTCTTGTAGACTCTGAGACGCTTCCGCTCATCTCTTCTAGTGAAGCGCCGGTCTCTTCAAGTGAGCTTGCCTGCTCTATTGCTCCGTCTGAAAGAACCTTTGAAGATTTATTTACGGTTTTTGACGCTTCCAATATATCAGCAGCCGCTCCGTTTATTTTAGTTGCCATTCCTTCAAACTGCTCAGCTAGACTGTTTGCTGTTTTCTTTATATCACTATATGTACCCTTGTAATCAGTTGACATGCGATATGTTAAATCCCCGTCTTCTATTTTTTTGATAAACATAGTCACATCCGCAAACACATCTTCTATTACTTTTATCATGTCGTTCATAACGCTCTTTGTCTCTTCGAGCGCAATAGTGCCTGTGTCTTCTTTTATTCTGCTCTCTATTTTTCCGTTTTTAATATCATCCGCTACAGATTTAATATCTTCAATAAGTTTCTTATCTTCAATGGCGCTATTTTGAGCAACTTTTATATTTTCATCGACAGAATATATAAGCTTTTTGATTCTATCGTTCGTGTTAAGCTCTTGTATTTTGACTTTTTTAGTACTGCCTGCATAAATAGAGTTAAAATATGAATTAAGGCTTTGTTTTAGCCCATCAAGCGGTTTAATAACATTTCTAATAAGCGCCATCCAAGCCACAAGCAAAGTAACGCCGGCATATGTCATAAGTATAAACAAAAGCTCATAAATCAGCTCTCTTGATGCTTCTTGAGTTTTTTTAATAGGAACGGCTACCGATAAAACCCCTCTTACATCACCAAGCCTCCAATCTTTTTTTGGACTATCGGCACGGTTGTTGTGGCAAGAAAGACAAGACTCATCAAGCATAAAATCAGGAATCGCCACACGAACGAAACTCTCGCCGTTTAATACTTCGTTTCTCGTAAATGGCTCACTTGTTTGATTTTTTCTAAAGAAAGCTATCGCATCTTTTTCAAATTGATCAAGAGCTCTATCTGCGCGGTTTGGATATGGATAATCGCTATAAAGCTTTATTTTTAAAGCCTCTTTATCTTCGCTGATAATAGTGCTCACATCATGAATAAATGTCTCAGCCAAAGGAATTGTCGTGCTGGAATCTTTGTGATTATAATCAACGCTCATGCCCTCTTTTTGGTTAATTTTAACTGCAACATTTTGAGAGTAATACAATCTAATAAGCTTAAACTGCTCAGCTAAATGTATTGCAGAATCTATACTCTGTTTTATAGTATTTTCATCATTTGCTTTTTTATAAACAAACACAACGCCCATTGTCCCTATAATGGAAACCAAAAACAAAGGAAAAAACACCTTTGCCAAAACTGAAGCTTTTTTAAACATTACGCACTCCTCTTTTTACTTGTTTTATTCATCTTTGCCACTCTTGCTTTGTGAAATCTTATACTCTATAAGTCTTGGTATATCAAAAATCAGCGCTATCTCGCCGCTTCCTAAAATAGTACCCCCGTTTACGCCTATAACATTTTTAAAAATATCGCCAAGAGGCTTAACTACCGTTTGAAATTCGCCATAAAGCTCATCAACCTGCAACCCCATCTTATAGCCGCCGTATCTTACAACCACAACATTCTCTCTTTGCGTTTGTCGTTTCTCCTCTTTAAAATAGGTGCGAATATCAATAAGCGGCAAAATAGAATCGCGCAAATTTATAAAATCATTCCCTTTCATTGTTTTTTTATACCTATCGTCAAGCTCTATACACTCTGCAATCATCTCCAGAGGAATGATATATTTTGTATTTCCGGTCTGAATCAAAAAACCGTCTATTATAGCCAGTGTCAAAGGCAGGCGAACCGTAATCGTGCTGCCTTTATTGGTTTGGCTGGCTATATCTATCGTTCCGCGCAAATCTTCTATATTTCGCTTAACAACATCCATTCCAACACCGCGACCTGAAATATCGGTTACTTTTTCGGCAGTAGAAAGCCCTGCTTCAAAAATGAGGTTAAAAATCTCTTTGTCACTTAAAACTTGATTCTCTTTAATGATTTTATTTGTTATGGCTTTTTTTAAAATCGCCTCTTTATTCAAGCCCTTGCCGTCATCTTTTATCTCTATTACTATCATTCCGGCATCGTGATAAGTTTTTAGAACAACCTTGCCTTTTGGATTTTTGCCTTTTTCAGTTCGCTCGTTTGGCATCTCTATGCCGTGGTCTACTGAATTTCTTAGCATATGCATCAACGGGTCGCTTATCTTTTCGACAACCATCTTATCAAGCTCCGTCTCTTCACCCTCTATTGTAAAATCTATATCTTTTCCGAGTTTTTTAGTAGCGTCGCTTACGATTCTTTTGAATTTTGAAAAAGACTCTCCGACTTGCACCATTCTTATATTCATCACGCCGGATCTTAACTCTTCTAGCATGTCGCTCATGACTATTGTTGATTCGCTTAACTCTGAATTATCCGCTTGATTTGCAAGCTGGGCAATTTTTGCATTTGCTATAACCATCTCGCTTATTTGGTTCATTATAATATCTATCTTGCTAGAATCAACTCTTAATGAAAAGCTCTTTTGTGCCGGTTTTTCTGTTTTTTTGGCTTGAGCGTCTTCATTTGTTTTTTGGACTTCGGCGGTTTTTAACTCCGCAACAGGGGTTTCATTCTTTTTT
>JAUPLZ010000240.1 GCA_030836705.1 Campylobacterota bacterium | reverse complement strand
TTCTTAGTTTAAGCGCTTCAATTAGGAGCCTTAAGGCCGAAAATCATGTGCTTAAAAAGCAGATAGTCTTTTTAAGCGGCGGGGACGGTATCTGTACACAAAACTTTGTAAATCAACTTCAAGAGATTCTTGATTCCGGTAAGATAAGCGAAGACACAGATAGATATAAAATGCAGGAGATTGCCATATTTAATTTATCGACATGGATTGAAAATGCAAATGTTGATATTTTTTTCTTTAAAAAACTTATAGTCTCATTAAATGACGGGAAGGATGTCGTTTTAGATGAGCTTGGTGAAGATAGCAGTAAAAATACAAAAATAGAGGTGGAAAAATGAATTTTGACGCGATGATTGGGCTCTCTTTTGCTGCCGGTATGGGCGCGTTGTATCTATATTAAATCTTGCTGCGGATGGAGTTGAATTCATAGTAGATACGGTGTCAAGTGATGATACGAATAGTTCGATAGTTGATGTAAATCAATCTGCGGTTGATACAAACGCCAGTGCTATTGATATTAACAGCACGATAGTAGATATCAATAGTTCTATTGTAGATATGAATAGAACAATCAGTGATTTAAATTCTACAGTTGACGCGAATGCGTCATTAGTTATGAGCGCTTTAGAGCAGCTTCTTATTTTTATATAAAAAGGTTTTTTATGTACAATAAAGTTATATTAGTCGGGAATTTAACTAGAGATATCGAACTTCGATATTCTCAAGGCGGGATGGGTATTGCAAATACCGGATTGGCGACTAGCAGAAAATTTACTGCTAATGGAGAGAAGAGAGAAGAGGTATGTTTTATAGACATAACCTTCTTTGCAAGGAGTGCGGAGATAGCTAATCAGTACCTTCGTAAAGGTTCTAAAATTTTAATTGAAGGAAGGCTCAATTTTGATCAGTGGGTTGACCAAAATGGGCAAAAACGCTCAAAGCACTCTGTTGTTGTTGAAACTATGCAGATGCTTGACCCTAAAAACAGCGGTGCGGGCGGCGGTGGCGGTGAGCCTGCCGCTCACGGGCATGAAGGCGGTTATGATGCGGGGGCTGCGCCTCATAGCAATCATACAGATTATAGGGCTGCCCCGGCTCAAGCGAAAAGAGAGATGCCGGAGCAGGGGTTAATTCCTTCTATAGAGATAGATGAGGATGAGATTCCGTTTTAGGACTTACTAAAATAAAACTGTAAATAAAAATTTATAAGGAATTTGTATGGCATTAATATTTTGTGAAGAATGTGGCAACCAATACAGCAATAAGGCAGAAAGCTGCCTTGTGTGTGGTTGCCCAACAATAAATAATACAATTCACTTCGACAGAAGCAATTTTGGAGGTTGTAGTGTAGAAATTCGTGGAAATGAGATGTTGGCACCATCTTATGTTTGGTCGGAATTTTTTACTATCGGCTTGTTGGCTATTTTATTTCTTTTTCTTTCCCTTCACTTTAAAGAACAACTTTTGGGATTAGTAGCGGTTCTTTTATTCTTATCCCTATTTTTCCCAAGCGTATTTTTACCAAAATATAAAAAAAAATTAAGTAAGGTAAAGGAAATTAATAACTATTTTAAAAAAAGATTTAAAATAGTTACCTCTACTCCTAATAGTTTTTCCTGCTCCGAAATAATCAATAAAAGTAATTTTTCTAAAGATACAACCATGTTTGATGTGTATATGGAAGCATATAAGTTTGGTGCCGATTCTATTATGATAAATGATATTAGTGTTACTAATGATGTCAGCTCCAGAAGTGTGCGCAATGGCTCTGGCGAAATTAAAACAAAGAGCACATTTCATATAACCGCAACATTAATTAAATATTAATGAGGTTATGCGGCGGCGGTTAATCTTCCTTTATAATCTGTTTTTGTTTTTGGAGATTGTGAAGGTATCGCTTTGCTTCTATAATCTTCTCAACATAAACTTTATTGCTTATATTGAGAAGTGTGACTTGAGCTTCTAGGGTTTTTGTATTTGCTTCTATTGTTCCGTTAAGGACATCGAGGTTTTCGCTGACTTTATTTAGGTTGTCGGCGAATACATGTTTGCGGATATCTTGGAATGCTTTTCCTAAATCCGCTGCGCATACGCACGCGAACTTATCCGCCGTTCCCATTGAGGCGGATGCGGAGGTGATTCCTTTGGATGCGATATCCGCTGTTTATTTTACTCCCATATTTCCATATTTTTCTAAGGTATCATTTATCGCAGTTACATCTGTGAGATTTTGAATCTCTTTAATCATGTCACTTTTTAAAACAGAGTCTTTAAGTGTGTTTGCTTGGTTAAGTACCTCTTTTTTGAAATTGTCTTGAAAAGTTTTTGTTACTTCATCTGCCTTGTTTTGTATAAACTCCGTTTGTTTTGTAATCTCTTGGACTGTTTCGTTTGATTTTACGGAACTTGTGAAATCATTAACCTGCTGTGTTGTGTTTTGTATAATATTTGCCGTGGGTTCAGCGGCGATTAGAGAGATAGTG
>JAUPLZ010000239.1 GCA_030836705.1 Campylobacterota bacterium | reverse complement strand
TATTATGATTGTATCTGCTTTCTCATTTTCATATGCGCCGAATCCATAGCCCATCGGTGTTTTTTCATTGACGCTAAAGTGAGCTTTTTGAACATCTATATATCTGTGCGTATCATTTGAAAAAACTTCCGTTTTTGCTTTAGCTATATTTATATTTTTATCTTTTGCCCATAAAATAAGACATCCCAAATCATCAAAATGGTATTTGCCTGAGCCGTCTTGAAGCTTTGCAGTGTGAATATTTGACTCAGGCAGCGTCATGTTGCATTTTGGGCATACCTCTTTATTTTTAGATATTAAGGAATTTGAAGAGTTGCAGCCTGCTATAAAAGAAAGAAGAAAAAGAGCAATAAAAGGAGAGAAAAAACTAAAAAATCTCATCTGAAACTACTTTCCCTAAATCCATGTATATTTGTCTGTTTACCAGCTCCCTTACCTCTTCAAGCCTATGAGTGACGAAGAGAAGTATCTTTTCATTCTCATTTTCTTTGAGTAGTCTGTAAAAATCATCCCTTGCTTTTGGGTCAAGATTAGCTGTGGGTTCATCATAGATGATGATATTGCTTTTTTTTGCCAGACTGATGGCAATGAGCAGTTTTTGCTTCATTCCGCCACTCAGTTTGAAAAATGATTTGTTCGCATTTGCGCTAATGTCGAGCTTCATTTCGTTTGCGTAGTGCCTTATGAGTTCTTTCTCAACGTTTGCACTCACACTTATATAGTGTATAAGCTCTTCAGTGCTTAATTTGATTGGAGGCGGAAGCTGCGGAACAAAGCTAATGTCTTGCAATACTTTTGTCCGCTCTTGTATCGGGTTAAGACCGTTGATAAGAACTTCTCCGCCGTCTGGATGGTAGTATCCCAAAATGGAGCGGATAAGCGTTGTTTTTCCGGCTCCGTTTGCACCCATAAGCGCAATGGATTCTCCTTTGTCAAAAGTACAACTTACATTGTCCAACGAGAGGTGAGAGCCAAATTTTTTAGTAAGATTTGATATTTGTATCATCTATTACACCAACTCCTTTAATCTAAAGTCAAAAGTAAGCGCATCAGCATGGCAAACATCCACACATCTGCCGCACAGCGTACAATCCGCACCCGTAATGTACTCTCTTGTTATCCCTTTTTCTTCTCTTTGTGCATCATATTTTACTTTAGTTATCTCTAAAACTTGATTCTCAAAACAGACGTCATGGCAAACCATGCAGTGGTCACAGTTGTTATTCCACTCAATTCTTAGAGCTGAAATTTTTCCGATATAGCCGTAGGTTGTTCCTATTGGACAGACATATGTACACCACGCTCTGCGAGAGTAAAAAACTTCAATGGCAAAAACAGCCGCAACCCATAAAAGTGCCAAGCTCCATCCGTAGGCAATCATGCGGCTTAGAATTCCTACAACGTTAAAGGTCTCAAAAACTAAAAAACCGCTAAAGAAAGCTAGAGCTAAAAAAATAGCCCAAAAGATATGTCTGACTCTATGGTCAAACTTTCTCTCTTTAATAATTTTTTTGTTTACGAGCGTATTATGCCACTTTTCGCCGATTTCACTCAACAAACCGTAAGGGCACACCCATGAACAGTACGTTCGTCCGCCGATAAGAATATATACTATAAGAATAGTAACCGTTCCGATTATCATATTTAATGGCAGCTCATGCGCAGCTAAAAAAAGCTGCATGGTCGTAAAAACATCAATTAGGTGAAAGCCTAAAAATCTAGAGCCGTTTAGCGTTCCCTCTAACGCTTGAATATCAACATGAAAAGAGAGAAAAAAGAGCAGGTGGATAGAGATAACAAGTATCCATCTCTTCATTCTGTAACTAAATTTCGTTTTTCCTTCTTTTGTTTTATCAAAAAATGTTGACCAAAAAGAAGAGTGTTTTATGGTCTCTCTATTGTTATATTTATCCATGATATCTACTCTTAATGTTGTGAAGAGAAAGCGCCTATCTCATCGGCATAGCTTCTTAACTCCTCTTCGGTTGTGTTGATAAGAAGTCCCTTCATGATAATGTTTTCTTTTCTTCCGGCTTTAAAATCAATTAAATCTTTATAGAGTTTGTCCGCATTCTGCCCATAAAGTTTCGGTCCCATAAGTTTTTTGCCGTCTTGTTCCCCAGAACCGTTTGCGCCGTGGCATGCGGCACATTTGCTCTTATATGCGACACTAACTTTTATTTGCCCGATATTTCCGGCTTTGTCTTTTATTTCTTGAAGCTGTTCTTGCTCTTTATCTCTGTCACTTTTTTCTTGCGGTGCCGAAACCTGAGAAGCTTCGGTTTGTTGTCGGCTCTCTTTCGTTCCCATGTCTTCTATAACTCTTGAGTGTTCTCCTCCGTGATATGCTCTGCCCTGCGATGCAGTATAAGCCATCAATCCAACAATAAACAGTGTTAAAATTCCTACAATAATATTTTTCATATCTATTTTCTCATCTCATTTATTTTTTTGTTAAATTCATAAATTTCATCTGCTAGCGTTCTTATCTCTTTTGCATCCATTTGACTTACAAGATCACGCATAAGCACGTTTTTAGCTGAACCATCTTTAAATTTTGAGATTTTTTCAAATATATAATTAGCATTTTTGCCTAGCAGAGAAGGTCCTATGACACCGTTTGCATAGTCGTTGTGACATGCAGAACATTTCACGATAAAGTTTTTGCTTAATCTTTTGACAAGCATGGAAACCTCTACATTTTCATAAGGACTTCTAACGTGCAAATTCGCATCAATTGCGCTTCTTGGTTTTGTTTTTACCGAGGCATCGTTATTTGCCGGCTGCGAATTAAGATCATGCTCGCTTTTGATATTGTAGTCATAGTAGTACGACTGGCTCTGATTTTCATCTGTCTCTTTGAGCGCTACTTTTATCTCTTGCGCATTCTCATTCTCTATAACTTCAATCTTTTGTGCAGACGTGACTTCATTTGAAGAGCGAAGCTCTTCTTTCTTTTGATTGCCGTCGCTGCATCCGGCAAACAGAGCGAGAAGAGCAAGTGTATAAATGAGGAGAATATTAGTTTTTTTCATGTTTTAGCCTTTAACCTTTTTGTGTATAAAATTGTTCATAAGTAACTCTAGGTTTGACGACGATAGAAGGAGTGGTTGTAGGACAAACCTCTTGACATGCCCCGCAACCGATACAGCCGTCATAAATTTCAGGTCTGTTTCCGCCGCCGCCATCACTTACCATAGCGATAGCGCTCAGAGGATTTGGAATAGGGCACATATCGGCACACAAAGTACACTGTTTACCCTCAAACGAATCAAATTTTTCTAAAAGTTCAACTTCAAGTTTATTTATATTTACTACAGAATTCGTAAACCTGTGCATTTTATCATTATAACCCTTTGGGATAGGGGTATTTGTCATAGCGATACATGTGTTTGGAAACTCCAAAACAGCTATTCCCATTTTAATATCTTCGGGCTTTTCACAGTGATGATCTAGCGCTCCGCTTGGGCAAGCAAGAACGCAAGGTACGGCGCTGCACGCATAACAGCCTCTCTTGTTTGCGTCAATGTAGGGAGTTCCGACGCCATGACCGCTTAGGAAATCGGCAAGTTTAATTGAGTGGTAAGGACAAACTTGAAGACACTGCCCGCATTTTATACAGAGTGCCAAAAATTTCTTCTCATCAACCGCACCGGGAGGTCTTAATCTATTTTCTGCTTTTAAGACATACGGAGAAAAGACCATTCCACCGCCTAAAACAAGTCCTAAAACTCCTAAAGTAGAGTACTTGATAAACTCTCTTTTGTCTGTTTTAACTGTTTGCACAACCTATCCTTCTATTTTAACTATGGGTTTTTTATCTTCAAACAAAAAAAGCGGTTTTGTAAATGGTGCCAATTTTGCCAAGAAATTGAGCAGAGAAATAACCGGTGATCCGTAAAAAAATTTTACATTTGGATTATAAACCCAGAGCTGATCTGCATATTGATACACTTTGTGGGAAGTGTCTCCTATGTTATCTCCGTTTTTGTCAAACCCTTCGTAGTTATCCCAATAATTTTCTCTTATATCATTGTTATAAGTTTTGCTTGCTCTTCCGTCGTTTACAACGTCTTCTATATTTCCTATTAATTTATTATTTTTGATAATATTGCTTTCGCTGAGCGAGTGAAAATGGAGCGCTTGGGAGTTGTAGAGTATCTTGTTATCCTCTATCCAATTGTTTGTATCCGGCTCAAATGAAGATCTGTCGATATACATTCCCTGTGCGCAATATAAAATCGTATTGTCCTTGATTGTGAAGTTTGTAACCTCTTTTAAGCCGATACCCATTCCGGTAGTGCCGAGAGAGCTTTTTATAAAATTGCCGGTTGCCACGGTGTCTTTGGAGTACATAAAAAAGATTCCTACCGAGTTGTACTGGTATCTGTTGTTGCGCACAAAATTTTTGCCGGCGTACATAAAATGTAAAGAGTATCTGCAGTATTCGCCGATATTTTCTTCAATGATATTTCCATGACTATACCAAACAACCATGTCGCGAGAGCGGATAAGTTTGTTTTTTTTGATAATGTTGTCATTGCTATACCAAAGTCTTAATCCGTCGCCCTTAAGACCGAGTTCAAAATCTTTTGAAGTAATAGTGTTGTTTGAGACAATTGAGTTGCTTACCATCTGCAAATCAATCCCAAAAAGAGAATCTTCTATAATACAGTCACTTACCTCACACTGCTTTGCTTCAGAGATAGTAATAGCTGCATCAATATTTTCATGTCTATCGCCGCTGCCGATTATTTTTAAATTTTTAAGTGTTACAAAAGAGCTTTTTACTTTAATAACGGTTCCTTTGCCCTCTCCGTCAATAACTACACCGGACTCTTTGCCAATAATAGTTAAAGGCTTATTAATGATAATGTTTCCTTTATAAACGCCGGCAGGGAGCTTTAAAATGGAACCGCTTGGAGCGTTGTCGATTGCTTCTTGCAATATATTTGCATGTAAGAGCGGCAAAAATAGAGATAAGAGAGCAAAAAGTAACTTGAACATTTTTTTATTTATTCATTTCTCTAAGAGCTTTTTGCTTTGCAAAAAATGCAAGAAGGCTTAAAAGGCCGATTGCCACAATAAGATAAAAGCCGATTGTAGGGTACGAGTGCGTTGTAAATTGAGCGATTTTACCGTCTCCAAAAACAGTCGGCATAAAAGGTTTGATTTTAAATGCGCCCCAGTCATGCAGGTTATGCCCAAACCAGTAGAGCCAGTAAGAGTAATCGGCAATAAAAAGAAGAGGAAGAGACGCAGGAACCAACATGATATAATTTAGTATTTTTGCGTTATATGCTATAAAATAGATTATTCCCAAAGAGAGTGCTAAAAGAGCGTAAATTCCAATCTCTCTTTCAATTGTCCCGCCAATCCACATCGGATCCATTCCTACATAGTGGTTAATCGTATTCATCTCATGCACTTCTCCACTGTAACCGTCAAAATGAAAATATACCGGAATACCTTGCGGGAAAGCCTCTTTAGGATAGTTTGGAGCTTCTAGCGAAACAGACCAAATAGGCAGTGATGCAACGCCTATCTCTGAAGCAGAAGAAATCATCTCTTCTAGGTTGTTATGTGCTTCTTTAGGAGTAGTTACACTTTTGTATCTGCCTTGATTATAAAGATTCCATATTGTTTTGGTAAAAGATGAAATTTCTTCGCTTTTTTCTGCTTCTATTTTGTTGAGTGTTCCGTGAAACGCAATCATCGGCAAGGTGAAAGAGAGTGTTAGAATTATGAGGGCTAAAGCAGCAAATACTCTTGCTTTTATAATACTTTTATGCATCGAAAGAGTTCCTTTTACTTTTTGATATATTATATAACAAAATTTCTTTTATAAGAGTAATTTATAAATTTTTATGATTAAGTGTAAAAAAAAGGGAAAGAATAAAAATTCTTTCCCTTTAAATATGAGCTATACTATTTTGAATTAGAATAGATTTGCGTTGTCATCTACCCATTTGAGGTATTCAATAATATTTTTAGTCTCTTTGTCATCCATGTGCTGATTAGGCATTTTTAGGTTAAAATAGTCAACCATGCCTTTTACATAAGGTTCATTATACATCTTCTCAGGATTCATGATGAAATCTTTAACCCATTTTTCGCCATTTTCGCCATGTCTTTGAAGTACGCCCGTTAAGTCAGGACCTGAAGAAACTTTACCGATAACGTGGCATCCGCCACATCCGCCTTCGCCAAATGCTTTTTCACCTGCAGCTGCTGCAGAAGATTGTTTTGTAGCGATTAATCTTACAAGTGCATCTTTAGCTCTAATGCCTACGTCAGCAGTTTTAACTTGCAGCTGCCAAATCATATTTTCAAAAAGAATAGCTTTTTCCATATCGCCGGCTTTTACTGCCGCATCTGCCAGTTTTTTCTGTGCAGGAATCTGGTTGTATTGGTCAAATGCATCTGCTACAAGATCAGCAACAACTTTATGTTTTTCATATTTGTTATCTTTTAAAAATTTAACAACAGACTGGATAACGGCGTCAGTCGCAGCATTTGTGGCAACAGTTTTATCATACTCAGCTTTAAGCTGTGCAGGAGTCATTGTTTGCATTTTTGTTTTTTGGGCACTAACATATTTTTTGTTAGGATCTTTAACCATTAAATAACCCATCATCTCTAAGTGAAGCGCAGAACAAAATTCTGTACAGTAGTAAGGGAAAACCCCCTCCATATCAGCTATAAATTTAATACTTGCTGTTTTACCAGGCTCTAATGATGCATGAATATTGTAATGGTCTATAGTGAAACCGTGTGCTTCATCTTGAGCTCTCTCAAGGTTTGTTAAGTACATTGTAACTTCATCGCCCTTGTTTACGGTAACTCTCTCAGGATTGATGTGCGAGCGAACCATAGTTGCGTATATCTTAACTTTGTTCCCTTTTCTTTCAACTCTCTCTTGACCTGCAAGTGTTTTACCTTCGTGAACAGAATCTGTTCTTGAGTTGGTACCCATTGCATATCTGACATGTCCATGAAGTTTTTCAGATCTAATAGCAACAGCGTTGTGTGGCTCACCTAACGGCAGAGGCATATCAACAAGGAGATCCATTTTTTTACCGCTAATATCAATTAATTGATGGTTTTGCGGATGCAACGGACCGACATTTTGGAATCTATCAATCGCAAGTTTATTTAGAGCGATAATATATTTTCCTTGAGGATCCATGGTTTCACTCTCCATACCGCACAAGTGACCGATGTTATAGTGAACATTTTGCTTATCAATTACCTTTAGAGTTTTATAGTTCCATTTTACAACCTGACTATCAACATATAGTGAAGTATATATCTCGCCGTCAATCGGTGAGTATTGGCTATGTAATGGCCCCAGACCCAATTCTGCTTGCCCGTGAAGAGATTTTTTCATATCTAAAATCGGAACACCATATGGATCTTTTCCTGCAAATTCTTTGGCATCTATAAGCTTTTTGATTTTGCTCCATTTGAAAACGGAAGCGTGCGTATCTAACTTACCGCAAACCGTAATATATTCACCGTCCGGAGATACGTCAACGCCGTGTGGAGATTTTGGTTCCGGAACCAAAAATAGGGCATTGTTTTTAACAGCAATATCCATAGGAATCACTTTATGATTATTGATAATTTTTACATTTTTAGAATCTTTTGCAAGTTCTGCCAACTTTTTCCAGTTATAAATATGTAAAAAGTCTGTATCATTCCTACTCATACCTGCTTCATTAGGTGGCATACCTACTTCGATTCCGCCCGTGTACATCTCACTGTTTACAGAGTTTGTAAAACCCCATCCATCAGATACACCTTTACCGGAGTCACTTAAATCTTGCATATATGGAGGCATTTCAATAGTAAATGACTCTTTTTCTTGGATTCTTCCTTTTTTAGGGTCAAATCTCCACATTGTAACACCGCCGCGGTAATCCTCTTTGTAGTCTTCAATCGAGTGATAGTTGTTATCAAAAGGAGCAGCGTATTGGCACGCTTCGATAATAAAATCACTGTTTTGAGTAAAGAATGCTCCACCGTGGGATGATTTAAATACAGGGTTGACTACAATCTGCTTTGTTTCGAAATCTGCTAAGTCGATAATTGCTATACGAGGATTGGCTTTATCGTTAATTGCAAGCCATTTACCGTCATATTTTCCATCTTTTTCTGATAACGCCGGGTGGTGTGTATCTCCCCAGTTAATCTCTTTTCCTCTGATATTACCTTGTCTTAGAACTTTTTTAGACTCTTCGTCAAATCCATATCCTTGCCAAGGTTCAGGAGTAAATACACCTATGTATTTTAAAAGTCTCATAGATGGAACACCGTAAACGATTACTTGCCCAGATTGTCCACCCGAACTAAATACAACAAATTCATCTTTTACGCCCGAAGGGTTATAAGTCTTTGCAGCGCGAACTACATCTATTTCACTTAGACCTCTTGCTTTCATAACTTTTTGCAGTTCACCATCAGCTGAGGACATTGTCGCAACTAAAGAGGTTCCTACAAGAAGTGAAACAAGTTTGTTGAAATGCTTACTCATTTTTCTCTCCTTAAATTTATTTGAGATAATAAAAATAACTCAAATCTTAAATATCATATTAGAATAAATCAAGGGGCTAAAATTTGACTATAGTCAAATTATTAAATTAATTTTAAAATTTAAGTTAGGATTTAGTGTTGGAAATTAAATTGTCTAAGTCGCTTTTTAAATTTTTCAGTTTTTTGACTGAAGAACTTAACTCTTCAAAGGATTGGAT
>JAUPLZ010000238.1 GCA_030836705.1 Campylobacterota bacterium | reverse complement strand
TAGCCGCGCATCACGCTCACTTAGCCGGCCAAATAATCAATGCGCGAGGTGGCCAAGTATTGATGCGCGTGCCGGCCAAGTACAAATGCGCGGGGTGGCCAAATGAGATGCGCGCGTACAGATTCTTCATTCGTTTATAAAAAAACTCAAAAGACACCTAAAAAAGATATAGAAATAGCACTAAAGCGAAAAAAGGAGCTTGAAAAATGAAAACTAGAACATCATTTAAAGATTTTAAATCAAAAGCACTCTCTAATGAAAATGTAAAAAAAGAGTATGATTTATTAGAAGAGAGGTATAAAATAATCGATATGCTTATTGCTATGCGAAAAGCAGCAGGTTTGACACAAGAAGATATAGCCGCCGCACTTCACACTAGCAAGAGCAACATATCAAGGCTAGAGAGCCATAGTTATACTTCATCCCCAAAACTCTCTACACTCACAGAGTATGCTCATGCAACAGGGCATAAGCTAGAGCTGAGTTTTGGAAGAGCTTAGTTTACTAATTTTGATAATCTCTATGAGAATTTTCACTCTCAACCTTCAATTTCAGATCTAATCGCTCTTGCTCAATATCCATACTCTCATCAACAACAATACATGCCAAATTCTCAACAACTAAAAATATGCTAAAAATTAATCCAAATATCATCAAAAGAGTTTGTTTTCCATGTTCATCACCATCAATAATAACATTGTATTCTGCTTGATTATCATTAAGTTCTGATCTATCTTTGAATTCTTGAATGCGCTTTTTAAATTCATCAGTAACATCAGGTCTTCCAAGCTTAGTTTCTATATTTAAAAAACTATCACTACCTCCAGAGCTATCCTTTTTTTCAATTTGAAACTGAAAAATTATATTAAAATCTTGTAATGAAGTTGATGTTTTATATTCTCTAGTGAAACATGAATTATAAATATCCTCTATCAAATATAAAAATGAATCGTAATAATCATTCCTATTCTCTGCGGTTTCGTTGTATGCCTTTTTAAAAGAGAAAATAAAAAATAGACATAACGAGACAAAAAAGATGGTTGTATATTAATAAACTAGAGTTGAGTCTTGGGAAAGCTTGAAGAGTTATTGATTTTATTCAGCAATAACTCTTCAATCGTGTTTGCTAAATGCACGGTTTGGACGCTAAATTCGATTTTTGGAAATATTTCATTATCATGATACACATAGATTGAATATCCTATCAAATCACTCATTTTAAGATAGCTCCTTATGTTGCTATAATTAATTTTTTTATCACTGCTTTTTTCATGAAGAACAATTTCACTTTCGTTAATGCTTATGTGTAAACCAGAGAAGTACCATTCTTTAGTCAAGAAAAAAATAATAAACATTGATATGATAAAAAAGAACATTTTCGTATATAGGAATAGTTCATATATTCCAATATTTTTAAGAGAAGAGATTTGAAGAATGGCAGTTACGATACCAGCGACGCCGAAGCTGCTGATGAGTGAGACAAAAAAATAGTGTTTTACATTTGCCCAGTTCAATACATTTTTATATACTTTTTGATGTTTGATTTCTTTTTTAAGAGGTTTGAAAATTAGGGAATTATAAAAAGTATTACTTACTTGTGTGCCAAAATTATTTAAGGCATTATTGCCATTATTTTTTTCAATTTTTTGAATATCATTCATTTTTATAAATTATCCACAATCCATGATTTCACATGTTTGATAAATGATTCTTTATTGCTTTCATTTATGCAAGCTTGTGCCTTTTTTAAAATATCTTGTATATCTTCATCAAATTCTTTGCTTACATTGCCGCTTATCGATTGTTTATCAAAATTATTCAAAGCATTGTT
Organism: Campylobacterota bacterium; assembly: GCA_030836705.1. Classification (GTDB taxonomy): domain Bacteria; phylum Campylobacterota; class Campylobacteria; order Campylobacterales; family SZUA-545; genus JAUPLZ01. The sequence goes on along the minus strand of JAUPLZ010000238.1, from coordinate 1,581 downwards.
TCCGTTGTTTGTACGGACATGTTGGATGTTAGTGTTTACATCTTCAAGTATCGAAGATAAGGCTTTTGGATTTATTTCAAGCACTTTTTCGCAAATTGCGCCAATCGCATTTCTTGATTTCCAATTAGACATAACAGATTGTGAAACATTCAATTTTTCCGCAAGTTCAGACATGTTTTTTAATCCAAAGTGTGAAATTAATCTGATAATAATATCTTCAACCGAATATTTTTCCATACACTAACCCTTTTTAATTTAACAAAATGTGAATTTTATTACTATAATCCTTGACATTACTTTTCAATACGTGATATAATACTTTTAAAATTGAAAACAAGGAATTCACAATATGAGTAGTATATCACATGTTATCGAAGAGATAAATAAAATAGATGAAAAGTTTAAAAAACTTATCGCATTAAATCAGAGACAAGCGGCGGACACAATCGGGGTGAGTAGCTCTACTATGGAGAGTTGGCGCAGAGAGGGCTTAGGACCAAGCTATATAAAAATGAACAATGGCAAACGCGGGAGGGTTCTTTATCCAAAAACTGCAATAGCTGAATGGCTTGTTAATCGCTCTGTCATCACGGCGTAAAATCATGTCAAGTCCTAAAACATGGCATTGGCTCAAATTAAAAAACAATTTTTTCAATCGTGAAGAAATTAAATTAATTGAGGTGATGTCAAATGGAAAAGATTACATTATTGTTTATCTAAAACTATTGCTTTGAAGCATTGAAAATAATGGAATTATTGCGATGCTGTCAAAATTATAAAAATTGAGAGCACGCTAAAAAAGCTTTCTAGCTTTTTTAAAATTATCAAATTATCAAAAAGGAGAAACTGAAATGATTGACAAAGAGGCAAAACGAACAATGGAGGAATTGACAATTGCAATAGCAATGATTGAAAAATCAACTATTGTTTTTTATGAAGTAAATAAAAAACTAGAGTTTTTACCACTAGCCAGAGAAGAGCTCTTATTATTTCGAAAACAGCTTCAAAATCTTAAAAGTGAAACGATTGCAGAGTTAAAAAAACAAATTAACACAAAAGAGTTGGAAAAAATATCGATGCATGCGCTTCGAACATTTGATCTTGCGGCAGATCGAATTTTTAACACGCTTGATCAAGCGACAGAAGAGTTCAAAAAAGAGAAAAAAAGTGCTGTTATCAAAAATTTTACAATTGGATTGTTAGCAGGAGGTGTGATGACATTTGGTTACATGTTGCATTTTTTTGAAATGGAAAAAAATCTCACAGATTTTGAAGTCTCATATTTTGAAAATATGAGTCAAAAAATGATAGGGATACCCATAAATAGTTATTGTAAGCAAGATGCTGGTTTTGCTTATTTCAAAATAGATAAAAATATAAATCAGAAAGGTTCAAAATGAGTACATTGCAAAATATTAACGATATCACACGCGGTGCAGTGGCAGTTATCATCTCATCGGTTTTACCAAAAGATGATGATGGTTTAACGGTTAAGGAAACAGCGGAAGTATTAAATATAAGCGCCTCAAAACTAGAACAAATGAGATACAACAATGAAGGTCCACGGTTTTACAGAGAAGA
>JAUPLZ010000237.1 GCA_030836705.1 Campylobacterota bacterium | reverse complement strand
TGAAACTTCTTGGTCTGTTATGGTTATCTTTTCTTGTTTTGCAAGCTCGTCTATAATAAGAGTTGTTTTTACTCTCTCTTTTGCTTCAGGCTCTACCTCTTTTTTAAGCTCTTCTATCTTTTCTTTGCTGTTTTGATATACTTTTAGCTCTTCTTCCGGCAAAGCTCTTAGTCTATTGTTTATGATAGCGTTAATCTCTTCCTCTACTATCAATTCCGGCAGTTCAAAATCAAATGCATTTACCAAAGCTTCAAGAAGCTTTACTTTTAGTTCCTCGTTAAAAAGTTTTGATTTTTTCTCAGCTTTTAAAGTCTCTTTTACAACATCTTTTAGTTTTAAAAGGGTCATAGTCTCGTCATTTGGTATAAGCTGTCTTGCAAAATCATCAGTAAGCTCAACAGGAACTCTTTCTTGAATTTCATGCAAAGTTATTACAAACTTCACATCCTTTCCAGCCAAGTCTGTCGCATGATAACCTTCTGGGAATTTTAGATTAAGCTCTTTTGTCTCATCGTACTTCATCCCAACCATACCGGCTTCAAAACCGTCTATTAATCTGTTACTGCCGATTTCTAGTGAAAAGTTTTTTGCTGCTGCATTTTCCAAACTCTTTCCATCAACAAACCCTTCAAAATCAATAATTGCTATATCACCCTCTTTTAAGGCTCTTTTTTTCTTTAGTTTTGTTGGAACGGCTATCGCTTTTGCAGCTTTTTCAATCGCCTCTTTTATTTCGTCTTCCGTCGGCTCTTCAACAGTGTAATCAGGTATTAATTTGTCATAATCAGTTATTTTCATAGCAGGTCTTAAAGAGACTTTCATCTCAAATTCAAGACTATCATCTTTTTCTTCAAATTTTTCAAAATTAGGATTTCCCAAAACTTGAGCAGTTCCAAACTCTTTGATACCTATTTCATAAGCTTCTCTTATTATCTCATTTTGTGAATCTTGAGTTATTTGAGCGCCATATCTTGATACTATTACCTGTACCGGTACTTTACCTTTTCTAAATCCATCAACTTTTGTAGTTTTGGCTATTTTCTCCGCCATCTGTTTTTTCTTAGCATCAATAACAGCTTTTGATATTGTTGCACTTATAATTCCGTTCGCACTGTTTATTAGTTTAGAACTAACTTTCATCGTCACCCTTTTTGTTTTTTAGTTTGTTTTTTGCTGTTTTAATCGATTATATTAGCTTAAAATGCCTTATAAGCGTGTATAATTTTCATATTCAATTAAAAGGTTTTTATATATGGCTGATAGCTCCTTTAAGCAAGCGGTAACGACAATCTTAAATCATATCGGAGAAGATGAAAAAAGAGAAGGGCTTTTAGATACTCCGACTAGAGTTGAAAAAGCGTATGAATATATGTGCGGCGGCTACAAGCTAGATCCGGTTGAGATACTAAACCAAGCACTGTTTTCTAGCACAAATAATGAGATGGTTTTAGTAAGAGATATAGAGTTTTATTCGCTATGTGAACATCATATGCTTCCTTTTTTTGGAAGAGCTAGCGTTGCTTATATTCCTGACGGAAAGGTCGTGGGACTCTCCAAAATCCCGCGAATCGTAGATGCTTTTGCAAGAAGACTTCAAATCCAAGAACAATTAACAGAACAAATAGCCGATGCGATAATGCATACAGTCAAACCAAAAGGCGTCGGTGTTGTCATAAGTGCAAGACATATGTGCATGGAGATGAGAGGGGTTGAAAAAACTCATTCTTTTACGAATACTTCCGCCTTAAGGGGTATTTTTATAAAAAATTCGGCAACAAGAGCCGAGTTTTTTAATATGGTAAATGCGCCCTTAGGACACAGGTATTAATGCCGTTAAAAAAGCTAAGAGAGAAAATAAAAGATACCAAACTATCACCGACTTTTGGGTTCATAACAAAGATAAACCAAACCAACCTGATTGGAGCTGGCGTAATTCCTAAAATCGGGGATCTTGTAAAAGTTTTTCCTTCACACGAGCAGCCGCACGCAATGGGCATGGTTACAAGTGTCGCTCAAAATGAATTTATCATTACTCCTTTTGGCTTTATTGAGGGTTTTCGCATAGGCGACAAGCTATTGCTTCAAGAGAAAGGCATGAGCATTCCAGTAGGCGACGAGCTGCTTGGAAGGGTTGTAAATCCTTTTATAGAACCACTTGATAATCACGGAAAAATCAAAACCAACAATCACTATCCTATTATGAAAAGCCCAATTTCTCCTATGAAAAGAGGCTTAATTGATGAGGTTTTTACAACCGGCGTTAAGAGTATTGACGGGCTTTTGACATGTGGCAAAGGTCAAAAAATGGGAATTTTTGCCGGAAGCGGAGTCGGAAAATCAACGCTTATGGGCATGATTGTAAAAGGCTCGTCTTCACCCATAAAAGTAATAGCTTTAATAGGCGAAAGAGGCAGGGAGATACCTGAATTTATAAAGCACAATCTTAATAACGACCTAGCAAATACCATAATAGTAGCTGCCACAAGCGATGATAGTGCGCTTATGAGAAAATATGGCGCGTTTAGCGCTATGAGTATTGCGGAATACTTTAAAGATCAAGGAAGAGATGTTCTCTTTATAATGGATAGTGTTACAAGATTTGCAATGGCTCAAAGAGAGATAGGACTAGCACTTGGCGAGCCGCCGACTACAAAAGGATATCCGCCGTCGGTTTTTAGCCTCTTGCCGCAACTCATGGAAAGAGCCGGCAAAGAGGAAGGCAAAGGAAGTATAACCGCATTTTTTACGATACTTACAGAAGGCGATGATATGAGCGACCCTATTGCCGACCAGACTAGGTCTATCTTGGATGGGCATATTGTTTTAAGCAGAGAGATGACCGATTATGGAATCTATCCGCCTATTAATATCCTAAACAGCGCTTCAAGGCTGGCAAAAGAGTTAACTCAAAAAGAACATCAAACGCTAATGGGTAAGTTTAGAAGGCTTTATGCCATTTTAAAAGAGAATGAGATGCTAATAAGAATAGGTGCTTACAAAGAAGGTAACGACAAAGAGCTAGATGAAGCAATCGCAAAAAAAGAAAAAATGGAAAGTTTTCTCAAGCAAGGTACTACATCAAAAGTGGCTTTTGGCGAGATTGTAGCTTCTTTAAAAAAGGCAGTGGGATAGAGTTAAAAATTCACACTCTCTTCCCACATATTTCTCTCAAATCTTACGACTTTGTTTCTGCCTGAATTTTTTGCCTTATAGAGTGCAATATCCGCATATTTTATACTCTGCCAGATTGAATCCGTATCGCTTGGAAACATTGAAATACCTATGCTTATTGTTTTTCTTAGATATTTTCCACTTCCGATTTCAATCTCTTTATTTTGAACTTTTGTTCTTAGTTTTTCTCCGACTTCCAGTGCTTTTTCTTCTGATTCGACACTCATAAGAAGAACAATAAACTCCTCCCCGCCATATCTAATCACAAGGTCGGCACTTCTTACGCTCTCATTTAGAATAGTTGCAAGCTCTTTTAAAACAATATCACCGACATCATGCCCATATGAGTCATTGACCATTTTGAAGTGGTCCATGTCTATCATCAGAATACCGATATTTATTTTTTGTCTTATTGCATTTGGCTTTATTTTATCAACATACTCATCTAAAAATCTTCTATTATAAAGCCCTGTCATATTGTCTTTTAATGATGAATCTTTGAGCATCTTCATAAGCTTTTTGGACTCAATCACAGGTGAAGCCTCATTCGCATAGCTTTTGATAAGTTCGGTATGTTTTTTTATCTGCTCAAACCCTTCGTTTGAATCTGTTGTTATGTGGATAATCATGCCTATTTTACTGCCAATATTAATAGGAATGCAGAGATGCTTTTCATTAAAATCACCAAAATATGAGCAAATATTTGGAAAATCGTCAGAAATGACTGTAGTTCCCGTCCTTCTTGCTCTGCAATTGCTTGATTCTGAGCCTAATATTCTAGTGCAATAAACACAATCCGAGTGTTTTAATGCGACCTCAAACTCGTCCGTCTGGCTGTTTATTTCGGAAATAACAAATCGCTTGATATTAAAATAATTTTCAAAAACATAAGCAAGTCTATTGTAAATATCATCTTTTGTTACATCTAGCTCTATTGCTTTTTTAAACTGATAAAGTGTAGCCAGTGAGCCTACAATATTTTCAGCATCGCTTAGCGGGTCTTTTGGCATATGATTTTTTGATGCCACAAAAGTACGGAGTTTTTTATCAATTTCACCGAATGTGTTATCTAGTTTTTCCAAAAGATAGTCGTACTCTCTTACCATTTCGCCGGCTTCATCTTTAAGAGGGCTTTGTATTTTATCGCTGAAATTACCCAAAGATGCTTTTTTGATACTCGCTTTTAAGGATTCAAACAGCTCCAAATAAGGATCCAAAAGCCTATTTGTAAGTATTATGACAATAAAAATAGCAATAAGAGCGGTTAAGATGATTTTTGCAATTGTAGCAACGCCCTCTTCTCTTATTGGCATTATGTCAATCTCCATACTGATTACGCCTAGCACATCACCCTGATTTACTTGATGGCATTTTGTACAATCAGCCGTATCATCGCCGTTTGCCAAATAAGGAACTGAAACTCTTAAAATAGCGCTATTTAATTTTTCGTCAAGCTTTATGTATTTTTGCCCGCTTTGAAGAACTTTTTTGTCAATTTCATCTCTTGGTATTTCATTTTTTAGAGGTTCGCCATACTGCTTATTTACAGCCTCGCCTCTTGCAACCCAAAGCTTATCGACATCTTTTGTGTGTGACATATTATTCAAAAAAACATCCCGCTTTTCCATTGTTCCGTTTTGCATATAAGAGACAAGCCCGTTTTTTATAAGTTCTGAAATAACTTCTGCCCGCTCGGTCGTCGCATTTATGGCGTATTGCCTAAAGTTGAATAAGACTATAACTATTATTGCCGCACTTGTTAATAGACTCATAAGTGCTATTTTTATTAAGATTTTTTGTTTCATTGACATGGTTGCTCTTTATTTTTTAAGTATTTGTAAACAAATCGACAATTTCAGCACTCTTTTCACAAAAGACGGTATTTTTTTCTATCAAAAATAAATCCCTTGTAATATTCTTAACTGTGCTTATTTTTGCTGTTGCTATGTCTATTTTCAAACTATCAAAAACATCTATAACTGTTGCCATAAGACCTTTTTGATTTTTGCATTTTAAACTCATCTTGGCATATGTAAGAGAGTGGTTGCAATCTATTTCTATCTCTTCTTTTTTGATTATCGGTTTTTTAAAGGATATTTTTTTATTCATATCAAATGCATCTTTTATTAACTTCTTTAGATGCCCATCATTGTCATCAATAATAGAGCTAAACTCCATTTTAAAATATTTCGCACTATCAAACAAACGAAAAATATCCATACTAACAAGGTCGATGTGAACAAACTTGGATAAAAACCATCCTAAATTAAACTCTTTTTTTGTAATAAGATGCATTACAAATCTATCGCTATTTTCTATTTTTAGACTAAACTCATCTTCGCACAAAGCCATGTGAATTATATCAACTATCTCATGAGGAGTGAACTTTATAAAAAAGAGATTGGACTCGATGGAAAATGTCTTTTTTTTTGCCTCTTTTGAGAGCTCCTCGAACTCTTTTGTTAAAAGCAATCTTTTTTCTTTTGATTTTCTCTTTACTGCTTCACCGACTAACTCTTTTTTATCAATCATAGAAAGGGAATTTTGATACAACTCGTTTAAAAGATTGGCGATAAACACCGTATAAGCATTGTTTGCTACGGCACTTATATCGGCATATGTCAAAACAAACAGCATATCAAGTGTTTTTTTATCTTCAACCAATGAAACAAAATTCAAAATTACTTTTTCGCTTAATATATCTTCTCTTTGAGCGGTATTGCTCATAAGAGTATGCAGTAAAATAAGCCTTGAGCCTCTTTCTGCATCATGTTCTTTTACTCCAAGCTGCTTGGCATAGCTTTTAAATATTTTACTGCCTATTTCTCTGTGATCACTTGCTCTGCCTTTGCCGATATCGTGAAAAAAAGCTACAACTTTTAAGAGATCTTTTTCGTTTTTTTCCAAACTGTTAAATATTTTTAAAACCGCTTTGTCGTTGATGTTTTCAAGGTTTTTTACCGTTAAAATAGAATGCTTATCGACGGGATAGCTATGATAACCGTCAAATTGGGCTAGATTGGCAACCCTATTAAAAGGTACGAAAATTTTCTCCAAAACTCCAGCTTCATATATGCAGATTAAAAAATCCGATAGTCTATCTTTTGAAAAAAGCTTAAACAAAGTCTTTTTTGTTCTTGAGTTTAGTTTGTCCGGAATTTGAACTCCTTTAAAAAACCCGAGCATACTCTCATGGAATTTCACATCCTCTTCAAGCAATAAAAAAATATCCAGAAACTCTTTTAAATCACTTTCATAAGAACAATCACAATAGAGCATGCCGTCCGATAAATAGAGATTGTTTGAGAGTTTTTGCATCTTGCCAAAATCAACAGCTTGCGTAAAAACAGAGATATAATATGCCGTAAATGCGTGTATTGTCATTAGAGAATGCAGTGTTTTTTTTAGCAATAAACTCTCTGATGTTTTTCTTTTTGTATCATAAAATCCTAGTTTTTTTGCCACCTCTTTTTGGATATCAAAAGTCAAAATATCTTTTTTTTTCTTTGCGACAAAGTGCATGGCAATTCTAAGTCTAAACAAAAATTCCAAAGCTATACGAAACTCTTTATACTCTTCTTCATTTATAATGGTGTGCGAAAGGTCTTTTATATATCTAATATTGTATTCGCTTTTTAAAATCCAAAGCAGCGTATTATCTTCTCTTAAAGCGCCATAGCCGTCTTTTATGCTTGGCTCGTTTGAGAGCGGATATTTTTTTAATCTGGTTTCATTTTCAAGAAGCTTCGCTTTTATAAAGTCCTCTTTTTGAGTTCTACGAATCCTCTCTAATTTGTTTTCTACTTCTATCCACAAAAACTTGGAACCGAAAAAATACCTTCCCTCCAAAAGCGCTGTTTTTATCGTAATATCGCTTTTTGCAGCACTCTCAAGCTCTTCTATCTCATGCACTCTATGACCTAGTTTTAATCCTGCATCCCATGCAAGATACAAAACTCTCTCCATCAAAGGCTTTATATCAAACCCTTTGACATCTTTATAGGCTATCATAATATCAAGGTCGGAATATATGCAAAGCTGTTCTCTTCCAAAGCTTCCCAAAGCCACAAATACAACCGGTATGCTATTAATCGGTGGCATATAATCCAAAAAACTTACTCTTAAAACATATTTATAAATATCAATGATAAATTTTTCAAGATTTTTTGTGTGCGAAACCAAAAAAGTATAGCCTTTGTCCTTGTCATATTTTTTTTCCAAAGAGCCTAAATATAGCCCTATTTCCTCTTTAAAAAGCTTTGAGACTTCAAAATCCGATGCTTTTTTGGTTATTAACTCTTCAAGTTTTTCATTAAATGATTTTTCCATAAGCGGTATAGTACTTTAATAAGAATATAAGTTTTATAATGCGGCATGTTAAAAAAAAGCAATATAGAAGAAATTGATTTTATTCGGCTTTATCAAGAGCAGCACGAAAAGAGTTTTTTTAAATCAAAAACCAAAGATGAGTGGAATAAAAAAGCCGATGAGTTTAATAAAAAATCTTCAGGCAGCGTCTACAATGAAGAGTTTGTAAAAAGAGTTAATTTTACAAAAAGCGATACTTTTTTGGATGTCGGATGCGGCAGCGGAAATCTAACTCTTTGTTTTGCAAAAACCGCTAGTTTTGTCCATAGTTTGGATTTTTCGCCAAAGATGCTTGAAATTTTAAGAGAAAATGCCGACAAAGACGGGCTAAAAAACATAAAAACTCACGAGCTTTCGTGGAATGATAATTGGGATAGCGTTCCTAGTGCAGATATCGTTATAGCCTCTCGGTCGATGGAGGTTGATGATATAAAAGACGCTCTTTTAAAACTACACAAAAAAGCCAAAAAAAGAGTCTATCTTACATATAAAGTCGGCGGAAGTTTTGTAGATAAAAACAGCCTAAATATTATCAAAAAAGATATCAACCCAAAACCTGATTATATTTACATCGTCAATGCACTCTATCAGCTTGGCATTAATGCTTCGGTTGATTTTATCCAAAGTGAAGGCAGGGGGGCTTTTTTGAGCTTGGCTGATGATTATGTAAAAAGCATAGAGTGGAGTCTTGGCGAGTTAAACCACAATGAAAAAATGGATTTAAAAAACTATTTTGATTCACTCTCAAACGAAGAAAAAAAATATCTTAACGAAGCCTATCAATGGGCATTTATACACTGGGAAAAAAATGAATAATATAGTCGAAAAATTTTATAGCGGAAAAAGATTGGATTTTGAAGACGGCGTTAAGCTTTTTGAGCTTGATATTTTTGAGCTTGGCAAAATGGCTGATTTTACAAGAGTCAAAAAGTACGGAAAAAAAGTGTTTTTTAACATCAACAGACACATAAATCCGACCAACATCTGTGTTGATATTTGTAAGTTTTGCGGATTTAGCGCCAATAGAAAAAACCCAAATCCATACACAATGACGCATGATGAAATTTTAAACATAGTTCAAGATGCGGTAAAAAACGGCGCAAAAGAGATTCATATAGTTTCAGCCCATAATGCCGATGCCGGACTTGATTGGTATTTTGATGTTTTTAAAAAGATAAAAGATGCTTTTCCTTCTATTCATATCAAGGCATTAACGGCAGCAGAGATAGAGTTTCTATCAAGAAGTTACGGCGTTAGCATAGATGAAGTATTAGAACTTATGCTAAAAAACGGGGTCGATTCGATGCCCGGAGGCGGTGCTGAGATATTTGACGAAGGCGTGAGAGATTTTGTCTGTAAAGGAAAAGTCTCTTCAAGCGAATGGCTAGACATTCACAAAAAATGGCATAAACTAGGCAAAATGAGCAACGCAACCATGCTTTTTGGGCACATAGAAAAAAGAGAGCACAGAATAGACCATATGCTAAGGCTAAGGGCTCTTCAAGATGAGACAAACGGTTTTAATGCTTTTATACCGCTTGTCTATCAAAGAGAGAACAACTTTTTAAAAGTAGAAAAATTCCCAACCGGTCAAGAGATACTAAAAACCATGGCAATAAGCCGGATAATGCTTGATAATATCCCGCATATCAAAGCGTACTGGGTGACCTCTACTTTAAATCTCGCTCTCTTAGCTTGCGAGTTTGGCGCTGACGATCTTGACGGAACCATACAAAAAGAATCCATCGGTTCAGCCAGCGGCGCACAAAGCGCAAACGGAATAAAGCTAGATGAAATGATTTCGTTTATAAAAAATGCGGGCTTTACGCCAGTAGAAAGAGACAGCCTTTATAATGAATTAAAGGTTTATGAGTGAGATATTACGGCTATAGCGAGTTTTTAAAAGATATCAATACCCTTTCAAGCCAAATCAAATCTTTTAATCCAGACGCTATTTTAGCCGTAGCCAGAGGCGGTGTTACTATAGGGCATTTTTTGGCAGAATCACTAAATCTAAGGTCTTTTTATACTATCAATTCTATTCATTATGATAATGAAAAAAAGCTCGATTATATTAAGCTTTTTAATATTCCGAATCTTCACGAGTATAAAAAAGTGCTAATCGTAGATGATATTGTAGATAGCGGCGATACCCTCTTTGAAATAGTAAAAATCATGAATATAAACTATCCGGCTATTGACTTTAAAACAACTGCCATTTTTCAAAAAAAATCAGCCAAACACACTGCTAATTTTTGGGCACAGGAAGCTGATGACTGGATTGAGTTTTTTTGGACTAAAGATTTAAAATAATCAATTATTTTTCATAAACTGCTTAAATTTTAATCATATTTTCATATATTTTTTGCATAAAATTGTTTTTATTAACTCAAAAAGGAGAATATATGGAAAATTTCTCAGATGTAAAATATATCTTAGACGGTTTTTTGCTTGTTATGTGCGGGGCTTTGGTTATGTGGATGGCAGCAGGTTTTGCGATGCTTGAAGCAGGGCTAACTCGCTCAAAAAATACGGCTACGATTTTGACAAAAAATGTAGGGTTGTATGCTGTTGCATCTTTGGCGTATTTTTTTGTCGGATACAATCTAATGTACGGCGAGGGAAGCGCATTTATAGGTAGCGGTGTAATGCTACTTGGCATAACAAACGACAATCACTCCGTAATGGCGGACTTCTTCTTTCAAGTCGTGTTTGTAGCAACTTCTGCATCTGTTATCTCAGGGGTCGTTGCAGAGAGAATGAAAATGTGGAGCTTTTTTATTTTTGTTGTGATTTTATCAGCTGTTATTTATCCTATTCAAGGTCACTGGGTATGGGGTGCAGGACTTACCGCTGAAGGCGGAATATTAGAAGGATTTAGCGACTTTGCAGGTTCTACATTGGTGCACTCTGTCGGCGGTTGGGCGGCGCTCGCTGCCGTGTTACTCCTAGGAGCTAGAAAAGGCAAATACACAAAAGACGGAAAAGTGCGACCGATTCCGGGTTCTAGCATGCCGCTGGCTGCATTGGGTGCGCTTATTTTATGGTTTGGCTGGTTTGGCTTTAACGGCGGAAGCCAACTTGCTCTTGGAAGCAAAAGTGATATTGACGCTATTGGTCTTATTTTTGCATCGACAAACATGGGCGCTTCGGCAGGTGCTGTAATGGCGGCTATTTTAAGTCAGCTTATCTACAAAAAAATAGATCTTACGATGATGTTAAACGGTGCGCTTGCAGGACTTGTTTCGGTAACTGCGGGTCCAAACATCTCTCTTGAAGTTGCACTGATTGAGGGTCTAGTCGGCGGCGCACTTGTCGTATTTGCTATTCCTCTGTTTGATAAATTAAAAATAGACGATCCTGTCGGTGCACTTTCTGTTCACTTAGTAGCAGGCATTTGGGGAACGCTTGCGGTTGGAATATTTAATCCTGATGTAACTATAATAGCGCAGATAAAAGGTATCATTCTTATTGGCTTATTTGTTTTTGTAGCCTCTTTTATAGTTTGGTTTATTATCAAAAAAACTTTAGGCTTAAGAGTCGGGGCTCAAGAAGAGTATGAAGGCTTGGATATTCACGAAACAGGGCTTGAGGCTTATCCAGAGTTTGTTAAAAATGCAAAATAACATAAGATAAAAAGTGGAGAAGAAAGATGAAAAAAATAGAAGCAATCATAAAGCCTTTTAAGCTTGAAGATGTAAAAGAAGCGCTCGTTGAAGCCGGCATATCAGGTATGACAGTAAGTGAAGTGAAAGGCTACGGCAGACAGCAAGGTCATACAGAGCTTTATAGAGGCGCTGAATATGTAGTGGATTTTTTGCCTAAAATCAAAATAGATTTAGTTGTAAACGATGATAGAGTTGATGAAATAATAGACATTATTATCGAAAATTCAAGAACAGGCAAAATAGGCGACGGTAAGATATTTGTATCAACTGTAGAAAAAGTAGTGAGAATCAGAACAGGCGAAACAGACTCAGAAGCGGTTTAGTTAAAGTTGCCTCTATATTTCATTGTATTGCGTTGTGTTTTAGTAATTTTTTTGAACTTTGGCGTTAAAAGACACAACCGCAATACGCTTTTTGAGGTACTTTTTACAAAAAAAGTAGCAAATGCAAGCGTGAATAGAGTATTAATATTTAAAACAGCCTAGTATGATTAATCGATTAATTTTAATTTCAAGCTATAAAAAATAATCTAGTTATTGTAGTTCCTTCTCGATCTTTTTTCCAATAGGAGAATCGCAAGGGATCATAGTGCTGTTTTTACATTTTGGACAAATTGATGTTTTTGTTTTATTGCTAATTCTTGAAAATGAGTATACGATGCTTACAAGTAGCAATATGATTCCAAAAGGGAAAAAGACAACAAAGAACAAGAGAGTTACCAGCCATAAAAAAATCTCCATAGCAGCAGAACCGCCATATTTAATAGATTTTTTCGGATACCCCTTATACCCACAACTACTACAGATAAAACCTTTTCCGAATAATCCCTGTAAAAAAGGAACTATTACTCCAAAAAAAAGTAATATACTAACACCACCCCATATTATCCAAGATAATTCCAAATTAGCATTCACTCTGAATCCTTTTCAAATAAAATTAAACAATATTACTAAAATAAGCTTAACAAAAATGGCAAAAAATGGGACTGTCCCATTTTTCTGTTTTTTTTAAAAAGCTACATATTGAGCTGTATTTTATTGGTCGCAAATTGATGTATTAATATTTGAATTAAATTTTGATATGGCACACCATTTTCCAAAGCTTTCTTTTTAAGTTCGTATATATCGTTTTCATTCACCCTTAAAGAGATTGCTTTTTTCTTTTGGTTTTTAATGTATGATTGCAACTCTAGAAGTCTGATATCAAGGTTGTTTTTACTCTGCCACTCTTCGTTTTCTACACTGTGCAAAATATCAAGTTCGTATTGATCTAGTTTTGGCATATTAAACTCCTTTATTATATTTTTTATTCATTTGGCGCGATGGTATAATGGTTTTTAAAAATATTAAAGCATCATCTTCGATATATGGAACCAAATAAACATAATTTTTAATTTCAATTAAAATAATAAAAATACTCTGATTGGGATACTTTTCTTTATTGGGATGCTCAATATCATCAAGCAAGTTACCACTTTCAATAGCTAAAATAACATCTTCAAAACTTACATCACGCTCGGCTTTTAACTGTTCATTCTTCTCAACGCTATAGCGAATGCTCTTGTTTTTAATCATGTTAATATGCCTTCATATATACAGTGTATATTATTGCAATTTAGAAAAATTGTCAACGATAATTTATTTAGATACAGGTGTTTAATGCGGATTATTTTTGATATTGGGGGCAACTTTAAATCCGCTTTCGCGCTTGCATTTCCTACTTTTTAGTGAGCTTTATAGCGGTTTAGTGATTAAATTTTAATCACTAATAACTTGCTTTGCAAAGTATAATGCGTTAAATTTATACTTTGCAAGGAGTTTTTTTGGAACTTCAACATCTACCTTACATTTTAGACACCTTTTTTGCAATCTTTGCAATGACTCTTGTGATTTTTATGGTTCCTGGGTTTGCAATGCTTGAAGCCGGACTAGTTAGAACAAAAAATGTCTCTGCTGTGCTTATGATGAACACTATGATATACGCTGTTGCTTCTTTTATGTTTTTGCTTATTGGGTATACAGTGGCTTTTGGCGGCTGGGAAAATGGCTCGATGAGCGTGTATGCGGCATTTTTGTTTCAAATGGCATTTGTCGGAAAAGTCGTAAATATAATGAGCGGCGGCGTTAGCGAAAGAGCTAGAGTCATACCTTTTGCGCTTTTTACAATCATAATGGCATCTTTTTTATATCCTATAGCCGTAAACTGGACATGGGGTGCCGACATGCTTAAAGAGACTGTTTTTGATATATCGATGCACGACCTTGCAGGCTCTACCGTGATTCACTCGGTTGGCGGCTGGGCGCTTCTTGCGGCAATCCTTATCATGGGTCCTAGAAAAGGAAAATACACAAAAGACGGCAAAATTAGGGCGATTCCTGCTTCAAATATTCCACTTGTGACACTTGGTGCTTTTTTGCTGTGGATAGGGTGGTTTGGATTTAACGGCGGTTCTGTCGGTTCAATCTCTAGCAAAGAGAGTGCTGATGCGGTGGCGCTTACTATTCTTAACACAAACACAGCAGGTCTAGCAGGTGCGATAGTTGCCGGAATAATAATGTACTTAAAATACAAAAAACTAGATATTACCATGATATTAAATGGTGCCCTTGGCGGTCTTGTGGCAATTACGGCAGGCGCTGATCTTTATAATATCTATGAGCCGATAATCATAGGAGCGTTTGGTGCTGTTTTGGTTGTCTTTGCGGTTGCTTTTTTTGATAGACTCAAGCTTGATGACCCAGTCGGTGCATTATCGGTTCATCTTGTAAACGGTATTTGGGGAACTGTTGCCGTTGCAGTTTTCGCATCAAACGGTGAAGATATAACGCTTTTAAACCAGTTAAAAGGGATTGTGATAATCGGTGTATTTGCTTTTGCTAGTTCTTATTTGGTTTTATTTCTTTTAAATAAGATTATTCCGCTTCGTGTAAGTGCAGAAAATGAGTATGACGGACTTGATATTAGCGAATGCGGACTTGAGAGCTACCCTGAGATGATAAAATCAAAATCATAAAGTAATCAAATAGTAACCGATTTGTAATAAAGTTCGCGAAATCAAAAACATTACAAAGAGGTTACAAAATGAGATTAACAAGATCAGTTTTTTTAAGCGTCGGACTAGCCGCAACACTGCTTGCAAACCAAACAGACAAAGAAGGCGATGAGCTTTTAGTGTTAAAAGCAAATCATATAAAAAAAATAGAGTTTTCAGGAACTCACTATTTTGGATATAGTTCAATAACTCCGCACAAAGAAACTCCTACAAACGCAGCTTCTGCCGGATTTGAGTCAAGAAGAAACTACATCCAGATGAAGTCATATTTTAACGATAAAGATTATTTTAGAGTAACGCTTGATGCTACAAAAACTTTAGCAAGCGGAAACAACGAAGCCATAGACGGATACAGCAACGCTTTTATCAAATACGCATATCTTTGGCTTGATGAGGTTCTTCCTTATACAGGTGCTGAAATAGGAGTATCGCATAGACCGTGGATAGATTACGAAGAGCATAATGCGTGGTTTTGGCGTTCTATCAGCAAGGTTGTCATAGAGGATAAACACTCAG
Organism: Campylobacterota bacterium; assembly: GCA_030836705.1. GTDB lineage: Bacteria > Campylobacterota > Campylobacteria > Campylobacterales > SZUA-545 > JAUPLZ01. The sequence continues at coordinate 907 of JAUPLZ010000237.1, read as the reverse complement.
CAACTGCAAAAAAACCGGACCTTGTAAACTCTGCTGACTTTGGTTTTAATCTCAAGACAAAAACTCCGTATTTTACATCCGAAATCGGGCTTTTTAACGGTGAAGGATACCATGCCGACAAAGATGCTGCGATGCAAAAAAACAGCACTGATTTATCTTTTGAGGGCAGATTGACTTACAATGTACTTGGAAACGGCGATAAAAAATTAAAACCAAAAAAAGATACATATCTTAATATCTCAACGGCTTGGCTTATGAGCAATAATCATAAAGACGATGATATTGCAGTTGATGATGCCAATGAGTATGACAGAGCTTGGAATACTCTTCATGTAGTTTATAATCAGCCTGAATTTCTTATCTCGGCGCAATACATAGTAAACAAGGACTCTTTTAAAGATTCTACAAAAGATTATGAGGGCAAAATTTACTCAATAAACGCTGATTATAGAGTTGGCGATTATACTATTCTTGCTAGATATGATAATAGCTACTGGGAAAAAGACGGCGAAGAGCAAAAAGAAAAAGGCGGAAGTGCTATCATAGCCGGTGTTGCTTATGATTATATCCCTGGCGTAAAGTTTATAGCAAATATCAAAAACTACACAAATGACCAATCAGGTGATGCCGGAAAAAAGGCAAGCTACGACTCTTTTATGCTTACGACAGAAGTTCATTGGTAAAAAAATATATCTTTTAAACTCTCAGACAAAAACGGGTAAAATTGCCTAAAATCTTAAGGTTTTGGGCAAAAAATTTATGTATGATTATAGACAATACAGTGATGAGTGTATCAAATGCGGCAAGTGTATACCTGTTTGCACAATCCATCAAGTAAATCCTGACGAAACAACATCTCCAAGAGGTTTTATTCATCTTTTGGGTGCTTATCAAAAAGGCAAACTAG
>JAUPLZ010000236.1 GCA_030836705.1 Campylobacterota bacterium | reverse complement strand
TTCATCAAGAATGTCTTTCATACCTCTTAGGGCGTTAATCATTAATAAAATCCTTTATTTTTTTTGATATGTTTTCTTCTGTGTCCATAGCGTCAATCTCGATATATTTGATTTTTAGCATTTTAACCGCTTGCAAAAACCTCTCTTGGGTTTGCATCATAAATTCAGCACCTTTTTTTTCTATGTTGTCCTCTTTTAGTCCTCGGTTTTTTATTCTTTGCAGATAGCCCTCTTTTGAGATAATAAAAATCACTGCTTTATCAGGCAAAACCCCGCCGACCGCGTATCTGTTTAGCTCGCAAATATAATTTATATCAAATTCGCTATTTGCATAGGCTATTCCGGATATAAGCGAACGGTCGCTAAAAATTATTTTGTTTTTTTTGATATTCGGTGCTAGAACTTTTTGGGCGTGTTCCGCTCTGTCTGCTAAAAATAAAAAAAGTTCGCTTTTTTTATCAAAATCATTTTCGCCTAAAATAAGCTCTCTAAGCTTCGCGCCAAGATTTGTAGCACCCGGCTCTTTTGTAAAAATAGCATCCGGATAACTCTCTTTTAGTCTATTTATTTGAGTTGTTTTGCCGACTCCGTCTATGCCTTCGAGCGCTATATACATTTGTTTTCTTTTATAAAATTATTGACTTCTTCAGGAACCAAATGGCTTATATCTCCTTTGTGCCTTATTACCGACCTCACTATCGATGAGCTTATAAAAGCTTGCTCTAGGCTAGGCATCAAAGAAACTGTGTCTATGTTTGGGCTTAAACTTCTATTGGCAAATCCAAGCTGAAGCTCATACTCAAAATCACTCACCGCTCTTAAGCCCCTTATGATGATGTTTGTATTTTCTTTTGCCGCAAAATCTACAAGCAGAGTGTCAAATGTCTTTATCTCTACGCCCTCTAGTTCTTGGGTTGCAAGCTTCATCATCTTGATTCTCTCTTCAAGCGAAAACATCGGTGTTTTGTCTTTTGACATTGAGATGCCGACTATGACATGACCAAAGATATTTAACGCTCTTTTTATAATATCAAGGTGACCTATGGTGATAGGATCAAAAGTTCCGGGATATATTACCTTTGTTGTCATTTTTTAGCCTTGCCATCTTTTATAAAGATTGTTTTCGATTCCAAGCAGATCAAACCATTTTCCGATAATAAAATTCTCCATTTCATCAAGGTTTTTTACATCGGCATAATAACCCATAACAGGAGGTGCGATTATAACACCTAGGCGTGAAAGTTTTAGCATGTTTTCTAGTGAAATAGCGCTAAACGGCAGCTCCCTTGGCGCTAGCAAAAGTTTTTTTTGTTCTTTTATCATTACGCTAGCACTTCTTGTAGTAAGATTATCGGCTATTCCGCAAGCAATTTTGGCAAGCGTATTCATGCTGCAAGGCGCAATAATCATCATGTCCGCACCAAACGAACCGCTAGCTGTAGGCGCTGAAATATCCAAGTCATCATAGATGTGTTTTTCTTTTCTTAAAACCACTTTGGCATTTTCAGTCGCTATGATATGTTTTTGCATATCAGACGGAAGTTTTTCTATGGTTTTTAATCCTAGATTCACGCCGCTTGCACCTGAAATCGCTATGATAATCTTCTTCTCTTTCACTCTAGTTTAGCCTTTTTTTTGTCAGTGACTATTGCGTTATAAGTCTTGCCGCTCTGTGTTTTTAATTTTACGGTTTCGCCGATTTTTGCATCATGCAAAGCCTTTGCGGATATCGTAATAACTACTCCGCCTTCTTTGTAAACCATCGCAACTTCGTCATTTTTTGCTATATCCGGAGCCTCGATTACCATAGCCTCGGTTATTATCGAACCCTCTTGAATATAGCTTTTTGTTTTTGATTTGCTTAGCGATTGTGTGTCCAAAGGCGCAACTCGCAAATCTTTAAAATCAACCTCTTGTATAGAGGTGTTTATACTGTTTAGAATGGTACCGTTTGGGATATTATGTTTAGCTTTTAGCACGCTAATTTTGGCAATAATTTCATAACTGAAATAGACTCTTTTAAGATTGTTTTTTTCATCACTATAAAATGCACTAAAACTGCCTTTGCTGTTTGAGAGATTTTGAGGCGGAATTTCTATATTTTTTAAAACTAAATTTTTTTGTTCAAAAAATGATTTTGGTTTTATTTTGATAGATTTTATTTTTATATTTTTATTGGATTGAACAAAGCTCTTTTTGAGCTCCTCAACAAGCGGCTCTTTTTCATAACTAGAGCTTTTTATAACCAAAACAACAGGATGAGATGTTTCTACTTCTATCCCTTTTTCTAAAAAAAGTTCTTTTAGTTTTCTTGAAGAGAGCTGGATTCTGCTTTTGTTTTTAAGTTCTGCCACTTCAAAATCTTCTTTTATTTCTGGAAAAAAATCACTAGCATAGATTGTTTCGTCATCGCAATAGTATTTTTGTTTTAGGGTAAGTGCATTTTCTTTGGCAAAAAGAAAACCAAAAAATAAAAATAAGCTTAAGATTATTCTAAAATTCAATTCTCGTCCAGTTTGATAAATTTTTCACACAAAAGTCTAGCTTTTTTTGGATTTTTGCCGTAAGTGCTGACACTAACCATAAAGTTGTCATTTTTTCTAGTGCAAGGATGTATGAAGTTGCCAAGCGTGTGGTCTGCTAGTATATTTATGAGTTTTTTCTCTTTTATTTTATTAATTTTTTTTATAAACTCTGTCTTGTTTTCTATGGGAATTGCTAGATAAATTAAATCAAACTTTTTAAAAAAGCTCATTTTTAACTCATAAAAATCACCGGTTTTTTTCTTGAAGCTAAACTCACTTAGATTTTGCGGGAACTCTTTTGAGAGAATGGTGATTTTGTGGTTATTTTCTTTTAGTGTTTTTAGTTTTATTATTGCCGCATTTCCGGCGCCTATTATTAGAATTTTTTGTTTTTTAGTTAATACTATCGGCAGCATTAAGCGTCTCTCCAATATAGATTATAAGAGGTGTTAGTGAGCGAACATAATCAAAAAAGCCACTATCTTTTTGTGATATTTTTTCTAGTGTCGCGCTGATTTTAAGAGCATCTTGCGAGCATCCTTTGCTAAGAAGGGCGATAGGTGTTTTTGGCAAAAATCCAACGCCCAAAAGATGAGAAACAATATCTTTTAGATTATGCGCTCCCATCATTATGACCAGATTTTCTCTTGGATGAAACGATGTGACTATCTCTTTGAAAATATCCATTTTGTGACCGGTTATCGTGCGGTATGAATCACTATAGCTTCTATCGATAAGCGGGATTTTAAAGCTTTCCGGCACGGCGGTAGAAGATGAAACGCCAGAAACAATCTCAACGCTAATACCGTGCGAGTTTAAAAAGCTAAGCTCCTCGTGTCCTCTGCCGAAGACAAAAGGGGTTCCGCCTTTTAGTCTTACAACCGTTTTATACTCTTTTGCGTATTTTAATAAAAGCTCGTTTATTTCGTTTTGGTCTAATAAATGGCTGTTTTTTCTTTTGCCTACAAATATTTTTTGGGTATTTTCCTTGCAAAAATCAAGGACTTTTTTGTCAATCAAAGCATCGTATAAAATAACATCTGCTTCTCTTAAAATTCGCACGCTTTTTAAAGTCATAAGTTCAATATCCCCAGGACCGGCTCCGACTAGATAGACTTTCACAATCTTGCTTCCTTGTTTTTGATAGAATTATAGTCGTTAATAGTTAAAAGGGTTTCAAATAAAAAAATATAGCATAATAGTTTCAACAATGGGCAGCAAAGAGTTTATCGGAAGATTTGATAAGCTAAAAAGAGAGCTTGAAGACGAGCTTGCCGATGCTGATATTTTTTTGGCGTTTGGCGCAAAAGAGCTAGAGGAAAAAATAAATAAGACTAGAAATTATAAAAAAACAGTAGCGGTCTCGCTTTTGCTTTTTTCTTCAAGCAAGGAGCTTCTTTCTTCTCAAAGCGTGCGGAATAATATCTTTTTTACTCCTGCTATTTTTGAAAAAGCTGCAAATTTTAAAAAAGTTTTGGATGAGATATACGAAAAAATAAGCGAAAAAAATGTAACAAATTTATTTGTTTTTCACGGTTCTAATTCAAAAGATATCGATTTTTCTTTTTTTCAAAAAGAAATAGATGGCTTAGACGGTAATAATTTTTTGTGTACGATTAAGGGCGAACTGTCGTTTTTTAAAATACAAAAAGAGCTAGAAAGTGAGTTTTTTGAAGGCAAGAAAATACAGATTATTCCTATGTTTCTGGCAAGCTTTAATCACTACAACAATGAAATCATGGAGATAAAAAATAGACTAAAAAGATTTGATGCTTCTATGGCAAGTGCACTTTATGGCGATAAGGAATTTAATCTTTTGGAGCTAAAAAGTGTGCAAGCTGTTATAAGAAACAACATATCTGCTGTACTTTTTTAGTTTTTGCTCATAATTGGAGTATGAAGCAGGTGAGCTTTCATGGTTTCCAATGAAACTGCTATAAAACATCCTC
>JAUPLZ010000235.1 GCA_030836705.1 Campylobacterota bacterium | reverse complement strand
TGTGTGCGGACCGACCGTCTATGATTATTCTCATTTAGGGCATGCAAAAAGCGCACTCTCTTTTGACCTTTTAAAAAGAACACTAAAAGCCATCGGCTACCTAGTAAAAATGGCAAGAAATATCACAGATATAGACGACAAAATCATAAATAAAAGCCTCTTGACAAACACTCCGATAAAAATGATAACCGAGTTTTATACAAAAAACTATCAACTCGAAATGAAACTTTTAGGAGTAAGCACTCCTGAAATTGAACCAAAGGCGACAGAAAATATCAAAGAGATGATAAATTTAATAGAAGCTTTGCTTGCAAACGGCGCAGCATACAAAATAGCAAACAATGATATATATTTTGACACATCAAAAGATTCAAAATACGGTTCTCTTTTTCACTCTCTTCAAAACGACAAGCAACACAGAGTCTCAACCGAGGGCAAAAAAAACGAAGAGGATTTTGTATTATGGAAAGCGTGCAAAGAGGCTGATGTGTGTTTTGATTCGCCTTTTGGCAAAGGTCGCCCCGGCTGGCACTTGGAGTGCTCTGCTATGATAAAAGCTCACTTAGCCGATGACGGCGAGTTTGAGATTGATATTCATGCAGGCGGTGCCGACCTAGCCTTCCCTCATCACGAAAACGAATCGGCGCAAACTAGATGTGCCTACAATCAAACTCTTGCAAAATACTGGATGCACAACGGTTTTATCAATATCAACGGTGAAAAAATGTCAAAAAGCCTTGGAAATAGCTTTTTTCTAAAAGACGCACTAAGAGTTTATCATCCGGAAGTTCTTAGATTTTATCTTCTTTCAAGCCACTATAGAATGGATTTTAACTTTTCCGAAGAGGATTTGCTATCATCAAAAAAACGGCTTGATAAGCTATTTCGCCTTAAAAAAAGGGTTTTTGACATATCGCCGAACAATCCGCAAAAAGAGTTTACGGACGAGGTTTTAAAAGCGCTTTGCGATGATTTGAATATTTCAATCGCCCTTGCAAAAATCGACGAGATGATTTCAAATGCAAACGAAACGCTAGATAAAAACCCAAAAGATAAAGAGCTCAAAAAAAATATAGCCTCAAACATCGCTTGGATAGCGAACACGCTGGGCTTTGGAGCAGATGACGCTTATAGCTATTTTCAACACGGCATTTCAAAAGAGACAAAATCAAAAATAGAACTATTAATAGAAAAAAGAGCGGCTGCAAAAAAAGAAAAAGATTTTAAAAAAGCTGATGAAATAAGAGAAGAGTTGGCAAAAATGCAAATAAACATAATGGATACCACAAACGGCACACTCTGGGAGTTAAAAAACTAAAATGAGCAGTAAAATTGTTATTTTTGACATGGACGGCACGCTGGTTGATAGCTCATATGACATTACGGCTTCTATTAATTTCGTAAGACGAAAAAAGGGGCTTCCAAACCTTGAGGCTACAACAGTGATTAAGGCGATAAATTCAAAAGAGACGAAACTGTCTCAAATTTTTTACGAGACAAAAGAGTATGAAAAAAAAGACAAAGAGCTTTTTGAAAATCACTACTGGGATCAATGCATTCAAAATACAGTAGTCTATCCGGAGATCAAAGAAACCTTGCAAGAGCTAAAACTTATGGATTTTAAGCTTTCGGTTGCCACAAACGCCGCAACTATTTTCGCAAAAAAAATAATCAAAACCACCGGCTTAAGCCATTATTTTGATTTTGTCATTGGCTCTTGCGATGTAAAAGAGACAAAACCAAATCCAGAGATGATATACAAAATTTTAATGAGATATAAGTTCAATAAAGATACGCACAAAACTCCATTTATCGTAGGCGATAGCCACAAAGATATAGCCGTGGCAAAAAATGCCGGTATTGAGCCTATTCATGCGATTTGGGGTTTTGCAAAAGAGGGTCTTGACGGGTTTGTAAGCGCCTCATCTCCAAAAGAGATTATAAAAATTTTGGAATCAAAATGAGCCTAAAAGGTCTATATCTTATTACCGATAAAAAACTTTCGCCATATGAAAACATCGAAAATTATCTCATTCCCGCACTTGAAAACGGAGTGAAAATAGTTCAATTTAGAGACAAAGAGAGCGGTGAAGAAGAGCTTTTAAGAGTCTCGCTAAAAATAAAAGAGCTTTGCAAAAAATACAATGCGCTTTTTTTGATAAACGATTTCGTGGACTTGGCAAAAGAGATTGATGCAGGCGGTGTTCATATCGGCAAGGATGATGAAGAGTGCACTCTTGCAAGACGAGTACTCGGCAAAAATAAAATAATAGGCGTCTCTTGTTACGGCGATGTTTTTAGAGCAAAAGAGTTTGAACACAGAGGCGCAAGCTATGTCGCATTCGGTGCTTTTTTTGCCTCGCCTACAAAACCAAACGCTCCAACCATAAGCATAAACACACTTCAAAGCGCAAAAAAACTTCTAAAAATCCCCATTTGCGCCATCGGCGGCATCACTCTTGAAAATGCACCGCTTCTTAAAAATGCCGGAGCTGACATGGTTGCTGTTATAAGCGATATTTTAACTGCCGAAAATATTGCAAACAGGGCAAAGAAATACAAAGAAATTTTTGATGGCTCTTTATAAGTTTAATATTTTTAAAAACTACGAAGATAAAATCTCTCACGCCATAACATCAAGAGAAATAGGCACGCTTTCTATCTCCGCCTCAAAAGAAGAAGGCAAAAAAAACAGGGTTTTACTTTCCGGCAAGCTTGGATTTGAAGAAGAAAAAACTATCTACATGAATCAAATTCACTCAAAAGAAGTAAAAATCATAAACAAAAACCACGACTACCAAACCATTTTATCTTGCGACGGAGTTGTTACAAACCAAAAACAAACCCCGCTAACCGTAATGGTCGCGGACTGCATTCCTATTTTGTTTTTTGACCCAATCAACAATGCCGTTGGAGCGGTTCACGCAGGAAGAGCCGGAGTTTTTAAAAACATCATAAAAGAGACTATCGAGAGTTTTAATAGCGAATTCAAAACAAATGCCAAGGATTTGTTGGTCGGAATCGGTCCTTCTATCGGTTCTTGCTGTTATGAAGTCGGCAAAGAGATAGCCGATGAAGCGATAGTTCTTGGACTTGATTATGCGATAAGCCTAAAAAACGGTCGTTATTTTTTAGACAACGCAAAAATAGCAAAAAAACAGCTAAGCGAGTGCGGTATAAAAAAAGAAAATATAGAAGAACTCGGCTTTTGCACCGGATGCAATACCGATAAGTTCTACTCATACAGAAAAGAAAATCAAAAAACAGGAAGGTTTGCAGGCGTCATCTTCTTAAAATAACGCCTATTTATTTTCTAGCAAGATTCAGGTGCTTTTTCACACAAAATTTTATCAAGAAGATCAAAAACTTTATCGCTTGCGTTTTCCATACTGTCAAACGCTTTGTAAAGCTTATCAAAATCAATTTCACTCTCTTTTATAATCTCAAAAATATCTTTTGTACTGTTATGAACTATACCATGCGGCTGCTCCAACAAGCCAAAAGACGGGGATTTTGAAAAATACTCTTTGCCATCGCCTTGATAATACCACTTCCCAAGCCTGCAATCATGGTGACCGACAAATTTAAACGCTTCTTTTGCCATAGCCGCCGACAGATAGGTATTTGTCTTCCAGATAATATGGTCTATTTTTGCCAAAGACATAAAAACTCTATCATTTGAAAATGTTAAAAAAGTAAAAGAGCTTTTAACAATTTCAAAATCACTTCTTAATTTTTTAGTAAAACTCTCAACCCAATTCTCTGTCTCTTCTACATGGCTTTTAATATATTTTGATTTTTCATGAACCATCGAAACCTCTTGCTGCATTGATTGAAGTGCAACATTTATATCGCCTATTGCCTTATCCGTTCTATCTGCTAGCTTTCTTACTTCATCGGCAACGACTGCAAATCCCCTGCCGTGCTCGCCGGCTCTTGCCGCTTCAATAGCCGCATTAAGCGCCAAAAGATTCGTCTGGTCGGCTATATCTTTTATAAGAGTAAGAATAGAAGAAACTTCGCTTGTTTTTTGCGTAAGATTTGAAACCGCCATGTCGGAATCTTCAGAAACACCTCTAAGAGTTTCCAGTGCTTTTGTCATCGTCGTAGAACTACTACTAAGCGCATCAAGCTCGCCTAACAACAAGTTGGCATCATTAACTGCTTTTTTGGCTTGATTGACGGTATCTGCTAGATTTTTTTGCACATCGCCAAGCCCCCTGATAAGGTGCTCGTTTTGAGATTTTACCAATACTTTATATGGAGCTGTATACTTAGGAGGGGTTTTGATAATTTTATTCTCTTCCTCTAGTTCTTTTACTCTATTAAGCAATTTTGCATTTTCACTTTTTAAATTATCGTTCTCTTTTTTTAACTCTTCGACTTGTTTTGAATTACCAAATATACCCACCCATTCCCCTTTTTTGCTTGAAAATCGTATTTCGTTATAATATCACACTTATTAAAACAGAGATAGAAAAATATGCAAAAATTTATAGAAATTATCAAAAAAAACAATGAGCTAAAAATTATAAACGAGCCGCTTGATATAAATTTGGAGATTCCTCACGCGGCATATCTTGAAGTAAAAAAACCAAACGGCGGAAAAGCCCTGCTTTTTACAAATCCGCACGATAACGGCAGAAAATTTTCAACGCCAGTGCTTATGAATATTTATAGCTCTTTTGATAGATGCAAGCTGATTTTTGGTCGAGACATTGAAGGAATTGCAAGCGAAATAGAAGAGCTTATGCACATGAAGCCTCCTCAAAACTTAATGGATAAATTTGGAATGCTCGGCAAACTTTTTGGCTTAAAAAGCGTATTTCCAAAAAGAGTCAAATCCGGAATTTCACAAGAAATAATAAAAAAAGGCGATGCTGTTGATTTAAGAGAGCTGCCGATACTAACAACATGGGAAGAAGACGGCGGTCCTTTTATAACAATGGGGCAAGTCTATACAAAATCTCTTGACGGCGTCTTATCAAATCTAGGCATGTACAGAATCCAGATTTACGACAAAAACCACATAGGCTTGCACTGGCAGATTCACAAAGACAGCTCGCATTTTTTTGACCAATACAAAAAGGCAAATAAACCGATGCCCGTATCGATAGCAATAGGCGGTGACCCACTTTATACTTGGTGCGGTCAAGCTCCTTTGCCACATGGAATTTTTGAGCTTTTATTGTATGGATTCATAAAAAAAGAGCCTGCGAAAATAGTCAAATGCATTACAAACGATATCTTCGTGCCGCACGATGCGGATTTCGTCATAGAGGCTCTTATTGAAAATCCAAATGAGCTTAAAATAGAAGGACCGTTTGGAGATCACACCGGATATTACACACTAAAAGAGCCGTTTCCTTTTGCAAAAGTTACGGCAATTACCCACAAAAAAGAGCCTGTTTTTCTAGCAACCGTAGTAGGAAAACCGCCGATTGAAGACAAATATATGGGCTGGGCAACCGAGCGAATATTTTTACCGCTTCTAAAAACAACAGCGCCCGATTTGATTGATTATCATATGCCTGAAAACGGCGTATTTCACAATCTGATTCTTGCAAAAATAAAACCGCACTATCCTGCTCATGCGCTTCAAATCATGCATGCTTTTTGGGGGGTCGGTCAAATGAGTTTTGTAAAACATGCTATTTTTGTAGACCAAAATGCGCCAAAACTAACGGATTATGAAGCTTTTAGCGATTATGTTTTAAATAGAATTTGCCATGAAAATATTCTTATATCAAGCGGGGTTGTAGACCATCTAGATCATAGCTCGCCCAAGCAGTTTGTAGGCGGCAAACTAGGGATTGACGCAACAGGAAGCGAGATTGAAAAGCCAAAAATAACACTTTTAAGCGATGATGAGTTGTTCAAAAAAGCAAAAGAGCTGGAAAGTTCGATAATCGAGCTAAGACAAATTAAAACAAACACAAAAAATCCGATAACCCTAATAAAATACAAAAAAACAAAACCCTCAAACGCAATTTTTCAAAATCTAAAACCTTTAGAAGAAAACACAAAAATCGTGGTTTTGGTTGATGATTTATTTCAAAACGACCTTGAAAACAGCTATATGATTATCTGGCGTACAGTAAACAACATAGATGCTAGAAGAGATATTTATTTTAACTGTTTTATCGGAATTGACGCTAGCACTAAAAATGCAATAGATAATTTCGACAGAGAGTGGCCAAAAGATGTGGTTTGCACAAAAGAAGTTATAAAAAAACTAAAAGAAAAAAATGTTATTCAAGTTAGCGATGAGGAAATTAAAAAGTGGCAAATTATCCAACAGTAGGAAAATTTGATAAAATGAGCAACTATAAAAACAAAGAGAAAGAGTTGCGAGATGGTTGATTATGAGAGAATACAAAAAGATTGTTTTTGGGATCTAAGCATATCCGGCAAAGAGATTGAAAATATAGCAAATGGCAATGATAGTAGAAAAAAAAATATGTTGTTTGAAAAAATTCTTCTTAATAGCACTGCATTGTTTAAAGATTTGCAAATATTTGACAAAAAAGAATTAGAAAAATTACTTGAAAATTATAATATTCCAAAATTTAATAGCGATCATGCCTTTAAAAGAAAAAACATGGCAGAAGTTTATTTTTTTGATAAACCGCTACTTATAAATGAGCTAAAATGGATTGCATAGATTACAAAAAACTTTATACGCTTCAAGACGAGGTGCTGAAAATTGTTTTTGAAGTCGAGCATGAGTTTTACCTTACTGGTGGGACTTGCTTGAGTCGTTTTTATGTGGAAAAACGATATTCGGATGATTTGGATTTTTTCACCAATCAATCCCCCAGATATAGCTTCGCCATTAAAAACATAAAAAAAGCCTTGAGGGACAAATTTCAAGTGGTCGTCGAAGTAGAGTCAAAGGATTTCACAAGATTTAAGATAGATAATTTACTGCAAGTTGATTTCGTCAACGATATTTCCTTCAGATACAAAGAGCCTATAGTAAATAAGAAAAACTATCTTATCGATAACATCGAAAACATTTTAAGCAATAAATTAACAGCCATAATAGGCAGAGATAATCCAAAGGATATATTTGATTTGTTTCTTATTTGGAAGTTTTATAAAATTGAGTGGCAAGAGATACTTGATGCGGCTCATCAAAAAGCCAGTTTTTCAAATGAAGAGCTATTAGTTAGACTTAAAAGCTTTCCGCAGGAATTACTAAAAGAGATAAAGATTGTTGATAAAAACTTTTTGGATAATTTTTCTATAGAGTTTTTGAAAATTATTGAAGAAATAAATAATCTAAAATAGTGATTTAATCTTTTTAGTCTTCAAGACAAAGTTCCATTTTTATACCGTCTGCACCGTCTAAATAGTAATTTTGAAGCCTTTTTAGCTCTTTGAAGCCGTTTTTTTTATAAGCATTAATGGCATTTACATTATCAATCCTAACTTCAAGAAAAATATTATTGATTTTATTTTCTCTAACGATATAGATAATTTCTTGTAGGATTTTTTGTCCTATGCCTTTTCTTTGGTGGTTTTTGTCTATTGCTATCGAATAGATTCTTGCGCTTTTTTTATAGTTGAATACGAGAGAATAGCCTATTAAACTCCCTTTTTCAAAAGCTCCCAAAATAAGATTATTTTTTTTGATGTGATATCTAAAGGCTCTTTTTGAAATCGGATAGTTATCGCTATCAAACAAACTCTCTTCAAGAGCGCATAATTGAGAGATGTGCTCTTGAGTAATTTTCTTTATAACAAACATATCAAACTTTTTGATAAATAGTATACTTTGGGATAAATTTTGACGGTCTATATGACATTTTTACTTTTTTTAGATTTTCAAAACCCATATCATCACCGACATTTATATATTTGCTGCCGTACTCATTTTTTAGAGCTTTTGAAAACTCTCTAAAAATATATTGGGCAGAACCAAGCTTCTCAAAATCTGTCTTTTCTATTATGATACTCGCTGTTTCGGAGTCGATTTTTTCACCTATCGTAAACCCAGAAATTTCATCATTGATTCTTAAAATAATTCCAAAAAGTCCAAGCTCTTTATAATAAGCAAACATTCTTTTTAAGGCAAATCTCTCATAGCTTATACCGTCTAAAAATCTCTCGCTATCTTCCTTTGGCATATATTGCGTTCTTGAAGCTACCCATTTTTGAAAAAGCCCCATGCTGGCATCTTTATGAATATCTGGGCTTAATATCTCGACGGAGACATTTTCGTATATTTTTTTAAACTTATTTATCTCATTTCGTTTTGAACTATAGGAGTTTCCGCTAAGGGTTATTAAATCTTCTGTATTATAAACATAGTCAACAAGGCGCTTTTCTACCACATAACTTTCAAGTATTTCAAATATATCCGTTCCCTCTTCTAGGTAATTTACGAAATTACTCAAAACATCTTCGCAAACATAATCTATTCTGCTATCTCTTGGGTCTTTATTTACTGAATTCATTATCTCAAAACATTGAACAATGGCTTCACTTATAAATCTTTTTTCTCCAATCGGCGGCAAAAGCATTGTTAGCTGATCGGAATGAAGAATAAATAACGAAAAACAGTTGTTGACTATTCCATAAAAACCGCTTGCATTACTTAACCATATATAATTTGAAGCAAAAGTATAGTCGCTAATGTCAGTTTTTATAAACTGAAGATAGTGATCCATCTCGTATTTTACCCCTAAAGTAAAAGGTTTGAGATTGTAGCCCTTAACAGAAAAATTTATCACTTATTTGCCTTGTTGTCTACCTAATAGACTTTAAAAAATTTTAAAGCGAAATCATACTCTTTAATCAAGGGTTTTTAGCTTAAAAATAATTGAAATATTTAGAATTTTCGCTATCATTCTCCAAACAAAATAAAAGGCTAAAAAATGTCAAAAATACATATGATAATCTTGTCTGTTTTAATCATATTCGGGATTCAACAAATTATAAAAATAGAAATACCGATAGACATAAACGCAAAGGAAGAGATAAAGACTCCAGATGAAGTTGCGAGTATCCTAAAAAAATCATGCTACGACTGCCACTCGTACGATACAAAATGGCCTTGGTATAGTTATGTCGCCCCTATGTCGTGGTTTGTTGATTATCATGTCAAAAACGGTCTTTTTTGGCTAAATTACTCAAGATGGGATAACTATGACGACAAAACAAAAGAGAAGCTTCTAAGGGCAACAGCAAGATTGATTGATACTACTATGCCAAATGAGTTTTATTTAGCACTTCATAGTGATGCAAAACTAAGCGAAGAGCAAAAAAATATTATAAAAAACTGGGTAGAGAGTGAACTTGAAAAGTTAAAAACTAAGCTTTAAAAAGCTTAGTTTTATTTTTTTTGCGCTTTTACCGCAACAGGCGCGAAACTAGCAGAATCAACCTTCTCCGCAAATTGAACTTTTTCTATATTTATAGTTCCTATATAGTATTTATTCATATACTCATGTTCTTTTTTAGCTATTAGAACACCGTCAATTTTTTCATAATCCTCATAAACAGTAAGAAGCGTTTTTTTATCAACAAATTGATGCACATAGGTAATCGTCGATGCAATATAAAAAGTACTAGGGTCAACTTGCAGCATCATCTCGCTTCCTGATGGAAATTTGATAAAAAATATGTGCCACTCGGTGTCATTTTCGCTTGTGATTTTACCTTTGTACTCTATATCGTTTCTATTTTGGGCTATATATTTTGCAAGAAAAAGCGTTTTTGCCTTAAGAAGCATAAGCTCTTCAAAAGAACCTACAACCTCTTCGTTATTTAGCCAAACCTCTTTGCCGTTTGTTATGTTTGATTTTGCCTGAATATTTTGAAATACTCTATTTATACTAAGCTTTGAGGGATACTCATAAACTCTTTTAAACGAACCTTTTGCATTCTCAAGCCTAACATAAGCGCTACCCTCTTGAATAACGCCTTTTATCTTATCTAGCCTCTCTTGTGTGCCGTAAACACTAATAATTTTGTCCAAAAGTGCATCTTTTTCATTCGCAAGCACAAATTGTCCAAAAATAAATAAAAACAAAAAGAGAAATAGTCCATTTTTCTTCATCAAATCCCTTTAACTATAAGAACAGCAGTAGTCAGTTACCGTATTTACTTTTATATCAAACTTTGTATTCGCATCAACCTTAAAAGAACCGCCTGATTTTATTGTCTCCCACTTATCCTTGCCAGCTAACAAAACCTCTACATCGCCGTTTGTTATTTCCATAAGCTCATTTTCAGATGCGCCAAACTGATAACTTCCGGGCATCATTATTCCTAATGTT
>JAUPLZ010000029.1 GCA_030836705.1 Campylobacterota bacterium | reverse complement strand
CTATATAAAGCGTCCGGCGAAGAGACAATAGTCACTCAATACTCGCTTAACTATCTTGAAGATGTTGATTTAATAAAATTTGACTTTCTTGGATTAAAAACCCTAGATGTTATAGATAGCGCATTAAAACTAGTCAAAGAAAATTATAAAAAAGAGATAAATTTTTCTACTATGCAAATGGATGACCAAAAAGTATTTGACGCCATCTGCTCAGGTCATACACTTGGAATGTTCCAGATAGAATCCGGCGGAATGCAAGCTCTTAACTCCAAGCTTCGTCCAAATAGCTTTGAAGATGTTATTGCAGTTCTTGCACTCTTTCGCCCCGGACCTATGGAATCCGGAATGCTTAATGATTTTATCGAAAGAAAACACGGAAGGGCTGAAGTTGTTTATAAATTTCCAGAACTTGAGCCTATTTTAAAACCAACCTATGGGGTGATTGTCTACCAAGAACAGGTAATACAAATAGTTCAAGCAATAGGCGGTTTTTCTCTAGGTGAAGCGGATATCGTAAGAAGAGCGATGGGTAAAAAGAAATTCGATGTTATGGAAAAATACAAAGACGAATTTGCAAAAGGCGCTCAAAAGCTAGGACACGATTACAAAGAAGCATCTACATATTTTGAGCTTATAGAAAACTTTGCCGGTTATGGATTTAACAAATCCCACTCTGCCGCTTATGCGATGATTACCTATCAAACAGCTTACCTAAAAACATACTATTCTGCTGAATTTATGGCGGCGTTACTAACAAGCGAAGCCGACAACATGGATAAAATTATCACATATATAGATGAGATAAAAAGATTGGATATAGAATTTTTACCGCCTGATATAAATAAAAGCTTTATTCATTTTGCGCCTATTTATGAAGAAAACAAAGCCTCTATAATGTTTGGAATGGGGGCAATAAAGGGTGTTGGAAAATCAGCGCTTAGTGCTATTTTGAATGAAAGAGAAAATGGCGAGTTTAAAGATTTGGCTGATTTAATTTCAAGAATAGATCCTCAAAAAGTCAACAAAAAAGTTTTAGAATCTCTTATAAAAGCTGGCGCGCTTGATTGTTTTGGATATACAAGAAAATCACTTTTAAATCAAATCGAAGCTATCGTTGAAAAAGTAAAACAATCTGATCAGATGAGAAAAAGTGCCGTAAATTCACTTTTTGGCGATAGCAGTGAAATGACAAGCGTGACAATTGATATAAAAAATCTTGAAGAGTATTCGCTATCTGAAATATTATCACTAGAGAAAGAGACTCTTGGTATTTATGTTTCCGGTCACCCGTTAGATTCATATAGAAACGAGCTTGAAAAAATTGAGTATACGCTTTCAAGCCAATTAGAAGAGTTAGCTGACGGCTCTTGGGTGATTTTTGTAGGAAAAATAGAAGAGATAAAGAAAAAATTTAGCAAAAAAGGCAATCCAATGGCAAATATAAGCTTTATGGATTTGCATGGAAATATTGAGTTTATGATTTTTGAAAGCACTATAAAAGAGTTAGAAAAACTTAATTTAAATGAGCCCGTCGCGATAAAAGTGCTTATTCAAAAAAATGATCAAGAGACAAGAAAAACAGTTAAAAAAATCATGTCTTTAGATGATGCCTCAAAAGAAAAAGTAAAAATAAAAAAACAAGAGGTAAGACACGATCCGATAACGATTGAAATTGAACTCGCAGAGAACGAGGAAGTTTTGGTAAAACTTTATGAGATATTGCATAAAAATATCGGCTTGCATAAGCTAAATATTTTAATAAAAGCAAAACTTCAAGAGGTTTTTATAGAGACTAATTACTCTTGCAGCAGTGAAATAAAAAAACATCTAAATGAATTTTCAAATATAAAAGTGCTTGAGCTTCAAAGCGCATAACAAAAGGGCTAATCGTGAATGAATTTTTTGGCAATATAAATCTTTTTTTAGAAACTATTCTTTTTTTTGATATTTTATTTGGCACAATCGACGGAGTAACTTTTCCTTTTTTGGTTGCTTGGCTGATTTTGGGCGGAGTTTACCTAACGATTCTCACAAGATTTATAAATATACGAATGCTCAAACACTCTTTTGACATCATAAGAGGCAGATACGATACGCCTGACGATAAGGGTGAGATTTCATCTTTTGGAGCACTTACGACCGCATTAAGCGCAACTGTCGGTCTTGGAAATATTGCAGGAGTTGCGCTTGCTGTTGCAATCGGCGGTCCTGGAGCTACTTTTTGGATGATAGTCGCCGGATTTTTAGGAATGAGTCTAAAATTCACAGAGGTTACGCTATCTCTTCAGCATAGAGAGTTTTTAAAAGACGGAACGGTTCTTGGCGGTGCGATGGAGTACCTCTCAAAAGGTCTTGCACAAAAAGGCTATAAAAGCTTTGGCAAGATTCTTGCAATTATTTTTGCGGTTTTTATGATTGGCGGCGCTATAGGCGGAGGAAATGTTTTTCAAGTCTCGCAAGCACTTAGTGCGGTTTCTCAAGAGATATCGTTTTTTAAAAACTTTCCAATTATTTTTGGAGTAGCAATTGCGATTTTTGTAGGCTTTGTAATCATAGGCGGAGTTACTAGAATAGCAAAAATTACAGAATTTTTAGTTCCGATAATGACCATCATATACATAACTGCATCTTTGTGGATTTTGGGATATCACTTTGAAAAACTTGATGATGCTATTAATATAATTTTTAATGAGGCGTTTTCTACAAGCGCTATTTACGGAGGAGTAACAGGAGCAATCGTGCAAGGATTTCAAAGAGCTGTTTTTTCAAGTGAAGCGGGCATAGGCTCATCGCCGGTAGCACACGCGCCGGTAAAAACAAAATATCCGGTCAGACAAGGTCTTGTTGCTCTTTATGAGCCGTTTATCGATACTGTTATTATTTGTACAATGACTGCTCTTGTAATAGTTATCACGGGAGTTTATGCACATGATGGAGCATACATGTATCTTATTGAATCAAAACAAGGGGCGGCGCTGACAAGCGTTGCTTATGGGACGGTTATTGAATGGTTTCCTATAATTCTCTCTCTTAGTATTACGCTTTTTGCTTTTTCTACGATAATTTCATGGTCTTATTACGGCGAAAGAGCTTGGGTTTATCTTTTTGGTTCAAAATTTTCTATTGTTTATAAAATGCTTTTTCTTGCTCTAATCATCGTAGGCACAATTGCAAGCGCAGATGTTTTGGTGGATTTTAGTTTTATGCTTTTTTTAACAATGGCACTGCCTAATATTTTAGGGCTTTTTATTCTTAGCAAAGATGTAAAAAAAGAGCTTGACGAATACCTAAAAAAACTTAAAAATAAAGAGCTAGAAAGAGAAACAATCTATTATCTTAACTCCATAAAAGAAAAAGATAAATGCAGCAATTAATAGCTTTTTTTCTCAATAAGCCGAAATTAAATTACATACTTTTGGCTTTTTTGTTTATTGTAGGAATTTATTCATACTCCGTAATTTCAAAAGAGATGTTTCCAAACATAGAGAGCGATAGCGTACGAATATCAGGCTCCTATGCCGGTGCTAGTGCCGACACTCTTGATAAAATGGCTGTTACGGAAATAGAAGATAAAGTATCTAATATCTCAGGCATTGAAGAGGTTAAATCATACATAAGCGCAAACTCTTTTAGTATACTGCTTGAGCTTTCAGACAATACAGACAAGCAGCAAGTTTTAAACGATGTAAAAGATGCAATAGAATTAGTAACGCCGGATTTGCCGTCCGATATGAATAAGCCGACTGCTATTTTATCCGTCCACAAAATACCTCTAATCCAAGTAACCGTCTCTTCAAACAAGTATTCAAAAGGCGAGCTTATAGAGATTGCCAAAAGCATAAAAACCGAGATGTCAAAAATAGAACACCTAACCGATATTTCAATCTACGGCGAAGGCGATACGGA
>JAUPLZ010000234.1 GCA_030836705.1 Campylobacterota bacterium | reverse complement strand
TTCGTTTAAAATATCAAACGAAAGCTCTCCTTTTCCGGAAATTCTTGGGAGAATTTGTCCTCAAGACAAACTCTGTGAAGGAGCATGTACGCTTAATGAAGACGGATATGGCGCCATAACGATAGGCTCGATAGAGACAGCAATCACAGAGAGAGGATTTGAGGCTGGATTTGAATTGGATTTTCCGGGAGTTACATCTGATAAAAAAGTTGCCGTTATAGGCTCTGGACCTGCTGGCTTTAGTGCTGCAAATTTTTTATTAAGAGCTGGAATAAAAGTAGTTATGTTTGAAAAAGATTCGGTTGCCGGCGGTCTTTTGACTTGGGGAATTCCAGGATTCAAGCTTGAAAAAGAGGTTGTTCAAAAAAGATTTGAGATATTAAAAAAAGCAGGGCTAGATTTAAGATTAAATTGTGAAATAGGAAAAGATATTTCATTTGAATCCATAAAAAAAGATTACGATGCTGTTTTTATAGGTGTTGGAGCCTCTAGATCAAATTCTTTGGGATTAAAAAACGAAAATACATCTAATGTTGTGAATGCGATAGATTTTTTAAGAGATGTGCAAAGTAAGCTTTTTAAATTTAAAGAAGCCACTTTAAATGATATAAAAGGCAAAAGCGTTCTTGTGATTGGTGGCGGAGATACTGCTATGGATTGCGTTAGAACATCGTTAAGAGAAGGCGCAAGAAGCGTAAAATGCATTTATAGAAGAGATGAGGCAAATATGCCAGGAAGCAAAAAAGAGTTTATTAATGCAAACGAAGAAGGTGTTGAATTTATATTTTTGGCATCCCCAAAAGCTATAAATGTGAAAAATGAAAAAGCTACTAGTGTTACTTTTGTAAAAATGCTACTTGCCGAGAAGGATTCAAGCGGAAGGCAAAAAACCATTGAAGTTGATGGCTCTGAGTTTGATGTAGAAGCTGACCTTATTATAATGTCACTTGGTTTTTCGCACCAAGAAAAAGAGTTTTTAAAAGGAAGCGGCATTAAATTAGACAAATGGGGCGGATTTGAAGTTGGTAGCAATTGCGAAACTTCTTTAAATCTTGTTTATGCAGGAGGCGATTGTATCAGAGGTGCTGATCTTGCAGTGACTGCCGCAAGAGATGGAAGAGTTGCGGCGTTTAATATTATTAACAGATTGCTTAAATAGTTTATATGGATTTTATTGAGTCTGCAATTAATGCAAATAGAGAGGTTTTTGGGCTTCTAAATAGCGATTTTGATGAGTTTCTTTTTTGCCATATGCATGAAAATGAAGAGATAAGAGGTGCTGGCGGAGACAGGAGTCTTCGTATTGATGTAAGAGCAGAGGAGATTTTTGTAAGTTATTTAAAAAAATTTGGTAAAATAAACTCTGAAGAGTCTGGGTTGATTGGAGAAGGGGAGGATGAGATTATCCTTGATCCGATTGATGGTAGTTCTAATATAGCCTCTTGTTTTCCGTATTATGCGAGTTCAATTTCGCTAAAAGTGCGTGGCAAGACCATAAAATCCATTGTGACAAATTTGGCGAATGGGGATTTTTTTGTAAATGATGAAGGTAATTTTTATAAAGGTTCGTTGATTTCACTTAAAAGAATAAATCAAATGGCGTGTGTTTTTCCAAAAATAGGTATTGTTGAAAAGGCTTATGCCAATCCTCAGCTTGTGGCAAGGTTGCATGAAACCGGCATGAAATTTAGAAGTCCTGGTGCGGTTGCTTTAAGCCTTGCTTATGCAAGAGATGTTAATTTTGTGATATTTGCAGAAAAACATAGGGTATACGATGTTGATGCAGGTCTTTTTCTTTGTGATGGCTTGCATAGATTTGTCAGAGAAGATTTTATACTAGTAAGTAGAGAAAAAAAAATATTTGACACTATTAAAGAATTAATTTTTTCAAAAGGATTTGGAAGATGATTTTTGGTGACCTTTTGAAAAAAATCAAAAGAGAGCGACCTAGTCCAAAAGATGCCCCAAAGCATTGGATAAAATGTAAGAGTTGCCAAGCAATAATGTATCAAAAAGAGATTGCTGAAAAGTTTTTTGTATGCCCAAAATGTGATAGTCATATGAGGATAGAGGTTTCACAGAGAATCGAAATGCTGTGTGATGAAGGCAGTTTTTTAGAGCATGATAAAAATCTAAAGCCGGTGGATCCGCTTTCTTTTGTTGATAAAAAAAGCTATAAGCAGAGAATTGAAGAATCTTTTGCTAAAACAAATAGATATTCATCAACCGTTTGCGGCAGTTGTAAGATAAATGGCATAGATGCGGAGATTGTAGTTTTTGATTTCTCTTTTATGGGCGGTAGCCTTGGCTCTGTTGAAGGGGAAAAAATAGTAAGAGCTACAAAGAGGGCGATTCACAGACGAGTCGGGCTTGTTATTGTTAGTGCAAGCGGTGGTGCAAGGATGCAAGAGAGTACATTTTCTCTTATGCAAATGGCAAAAACATCTGCCGCATTAAAAGAGTTATCTAAAAATAAACTGCCGTTCATTTCTATTTTAACAGATCCGACATTTGGCGGTGTTAGCGCATCTTTTGCAATGCTTGGAGATATTATTATTGCAGAGCCGGGTACTATTATTGGTTTTGCCGGAGCTAGAGTTATAAAACAAACCATTGGCGCAGAGTTGCCAAAAGGTTTTCAAAGTGCTGAATTTTTATTGGAACACGGTCTTATAGACATGGTTGAGCATAGAGTTAGACTAAAGTCTACGGTCGGTAATTTACTAAAAATAATGACAAAGTAAAGATTTGCATAAAATAGCAATATACTCGATTTTGAAAAAAAACAAAGATGAGTTTGAGCAAATTGATAAAAATTACTTAAAGCTAATCTCAAACTATGCTTCAATAAAAGATGAGTATGTCTACACTAAACAAATTGAAAAAGCACAAAAAGAGAGTCCAGATAGTGCAAGAAGTTCATATACTAAGGCTTTTGAGTCGCACATGAGTGGTTTTTCTATAGTTCTTGATCCTATTGGAAAAGATATAAAAAGTGAGGAGTTTAGTAAAATTTTAGAAAAAGAGGGGAGTGTTGGTTTTTTTATCGGAGGAGCTTATGGGTTTGATGATGAGATGAGAAAAAAAGCCGATATAGTTATAAGGCTTAGTTCTTTGACTTTAAGTCATAGGTTGGCACGAACAATGCTCTTAGAGCAAGTTTATAGAGCATTTACAATTATAAATAATCATCCATATCATAAATGAGGTAAAAATGAGAAAAAGAGAGTTTGGACAATTAGAGAAGGTGCTTTTTGAAAGAAGAGCCCAAATTCTAAGAAATATTCATGATGCACACGAAGAAATGGATATGCTAAATAGTTCAGAGTTAAATGATGAGGGTGATTTTGCGGCTGCAAGTAGTGAAAGCATGATAGATCAAGTTATAACAGCTCAACAATCAAAAGAGCTTAGTGAAATAGAGTATGCGCTTGAAAAAATAAAAGACGGCACCTATGGAGTTTGTGAAATGTGTGAGGAGCCTATCGGAAAAGATAGACTTAAGGTAAAACCGCATGCTAAATATTGTATAGTGTGCAGAGAGATTGTTGAAAAAAATGGCACTGCTAATTAAAAGGTAAGATAATGCATTTCAAACGATATATAGCGCTTTCAATACTATTTTTAATAATTGTGAGCGTATATACATACCTTAACATTAATACTTTGTATTCCATGGATTTTTTTGGCTTGGTAGTTGAACTGCCTGTTGCGCTGTGGGTTGTGGTTCCTGCCGCATTGATTCTTTTTGTATCTGTTTTGCATTTTGCTTTTTATGCTGTTTTGGAGTTTTTTAAACATGCGATGCTTGAAAAAGACCTCAATAAAATAACGAACATGGTAAAGAATGCGCTTTTAAATAAAAGATTTGCGGAAAATATAAAAGATTCTAGATTAAAACTTCTAGCGGAGCTTTTTGCCAAAAGCAGTCTTCAGGTCGATAAAAACTATAGTTTTGAAAATGGCGAATTAAATGAAATAGTTTCAGTAATAAGGGATATTGAAAATGGCGAGTTTGTTGATTTGTCTAAATATAAACTCGAAAAAGATAATAGTTTGTACATAAAAAACCAATTTAATAGACTAAAAATCGATCCTTTAAGCGCTGAAAGAATACTAAAAGAGTGCTATGACGACAGTGAGTTGTGCATGAGTGCTTTTGAAGAGTATATTAAAGTAGCAGATAAGAAAAAGATAAATAAAATCTCACTTAAAAAAACAAAAAGAATAGTAATTGCAATGCTTGAAAGGTTAAATAGCGAGCAATATCAGCTTGACTTTTCAAAAGAAGAGATTATAAGCTTGTGCAAAGAAGTAGATTTTAGTCAAGATGATTTTATTCAAGTTGCAAAAATCTTACAAAAAAATATGGATCCTGATGAGTTGCTAGAGCTTTGTTTTCTTCTTCAAAAAGAGATTGAATCTGCTTGTACGGCTTATTTGTATGTAAATTTGGAACTTGAAAGAAATAATATTGCAAGAGAGTATCTTGAGCAATTTGCAGAAGATGAGCTGATGAAATTTAGATATTACATGCTTATAAAGCAAAGCGGTCAAAAAATTGCATTGAGCAATTTTGTGTAATGGTTCTTGATTTTTCAAAAAAAATTTTTGCTCTTGCTCCGCTTGCCGGATGGACAGATCTCCCATTTAGGGAGACTGTAAAAAAGTTTGGCGCAGATCTTACGGTAAGTGAGATGATAAGTTCCAACGCCCTCGTTCATAACTCCAAAAAAACTAAAAAAATGTTTTTAAAAAGCCCTATAGAGACCCCATATTCCGTGCAGTTAGCCGGTTCTAGCGCCGTTGTTTTAAAAAAAGCCGTTGAAATACTAAATGATGAGAGTGGAATAGATATTATAGATCTTAATGCCGGATGCCCAGCACCAAAAGTTTCAGGTCATGGAAGCGGTTCGGCACTGCTAAAAGATTTGGGCTTGCTTGGTGAGATAGTAAAAACCATGAAAGAAGCATCAAGAAAGCCGCTTACTAGTGTAAAAATTCGTATTGGGTTTGATAAAAAAAATGGCGTAGAAATTGCAAAATGCGTAGAAGATGCCGGCGCTGATTTTTTGGTAGTTCACGGCAGAACAAAAGTTGGCGGATATAAGTCAGAAGTTGATTATGATGAGATTGCCAGAATAAAAGAAAGTGTAAAAATTCCGGTTATTGCAAACGGAGATATTACAAGCTATGAGATAGCTCAAAAAGTTTTAAACCACACAAAAAGCGATGGGGTGATGATAGGTCGCGGTGCCATGGGTAAACCTTGGATATTCAAGCAACTAAAAGAGGGTAAAGCGAGTCTGACTAATAAAGAAAAAAGAGATGTCATTATGGAGCATTTTGATAATATGATTAGCTTTTACGGTGATTTTGGCGCGATTTTATTTAGAAAGCATCTTCATAACTACTCAAAAGGATACAAGGAGGCATCTGCTTTTAGAGATGCAATAAATAAAATCGATTGTGCCACAAGCGCAAGAGAGATTGTTTTTGATTTTTTTGATACAAGCGATTGATAATGCAAAGAGTTTTAGATATATTTTATGAAATTTCAAAAATCCCACACTGTAGTTGCAACACCGCCTCTTTATTAAAATATATTGCAAATTTTGCACTATTAAATGGCTATGAAGTTTTTGTAGATAATGCAAAAAATATTTTAGCTAGATTGAATAATCCAAAAATTTGTTTACAATCTCACTATGATATGGTTTGTATTGGCGAAACTGATAATTTAGAAATTGTGTCAGATGAAAAATACATAAGTGCAAAAAATTCAACGCTTGGAGCCGATAATGGGATCGGTGTCGCGATAATGTTGGCGCTTATAGAAGAAAAAGTTGATGCAGAGTTTCTTTTTACGAATGACGAAGAAGTTGGGTTGATAGGAGCAAAGAATCTAAAGCTTGATATAAAAAGCAAGGCAATATTGAATCTAGACAGCGAAGAAGAGAGCGGAATATTTATAGGATGTGCTGGCGGATTTGATTTTGAAGCAAAAATACCTCTTGAGGGGTGCTCCGTGAAGCCAAAAAGGCTTAAAAAAATCTCAACAATGAACTTTTTAGGCGGGCATTCCGGCATAGAGATAGATAAAAATATTCCAAATGCCATAAAAGAACTCCTTTTTTTTATAAAACAAAATGATATGAAATTACTCCATATATCAGGCGGAGAGAGGCGCAATTCTATTCCCGTAAATGCTCAAGCTATTGTTGATGCAAGAAGTGATATTTGCTCAACGCATAATTTTTTAGTAGAGGATTTAAATGACGGCGATCTTACTTTATATGATTGTTCAAAACTCTCTACTTTTTTATTGTCTTTTCCAACGGGGGTAAGGAGTTGGAATAAGGAGTTTGGCATTCCAAACGACAGTATTAATCTTGCCACAATAAAAATTGAAAACGATATTGCTATTTTAAATATTTCAGGAAGAAGCATGGATAATGAGTCGCTTGAAAAGTTAAAGATAGAAACCAAAGAGTTTTTTGATGGCTATGAAATTATGATAAGCGATGAGTATCCTGCATGGAGACCGGAAAACACAGAGTTTGCAAAAAAAGTGCTGCAAATTTATTCTCAAGAAAATAAAAATGCACAACTAAAGGTAATTCACGCCGGTCTTGAATGCGGAGTGCTAAAAAATGTGTTAAAAGGCGTAGACGCAGTTTCAATTGGACCGAACATATTTTTACCGCATACAAAAAATGAAAAAGTAGAAATCAACTCTATTTTTAGAGTGTTTAAAATTATAAAAAAGATTATAAAGTGAAAAAAGCATATCTTCTTGATACTTCTGTGGTTATAGATTCTATAGAAAATATAAAAAATCTCTCAGAAGATGGAAAAAATATCATAGTAATAACTGATATTGTTTTAAACGAAACAGACCATTTGAAAAACAGCTTTGGAACTGTAGGCTACATGGCAAGAAGATTTAATAATTTCCTACAGGATGCAGAGGTTTTAAATATTGAAAAATTTGAACATCACACAATTACTAGAGTCAAAAACAAAAATATAGAAATAGACCTTATCTCTCAAGAAATTTATAAAGAAAATTTTTCAAATAATTACCAAAGTGTCGTAAACGATAGAAGAATTATTGAGACAGCGCTTTGGGCTGATAAGTTTTATGATGAGCTTTTGGTTGTTTCAAACGATGTTGCTTTTAGAACTTTTGCAATTGCAAAAGGATTAAAAACAGATTCGCTAAAAGTCGTAGAAAGCGATTTGCTTGATTTAAATTTTGCTATGGATATAGCCGTAGATTATGATTATGCTCAAAAGCTAAATTATCTTGATGTGGAAACTCTTGAAAAGGAGTTAAAAATAAATATTCCAAAGCACTGTATAAACTTGGTTTTTAAACAAAAAATGAGTGATCACTTTATACTTGCAAATATTATAAATAACAAAATAGAGATATTAGATGAAAACAAACTAAGAGATTGCAAGCTTCCGCCAAAAAATAAAGAGCAGTTATTTTATGCAAATCTTATAAAAAATCCAGCAATTGATATTGTTATCAGCTCGTCTCCGTCAGGAAGCGGAAAGACAGCCGTAGCAATGGCAATGGCAATAAAATTAATAGATGATCCAAATAGAGATTTTCAAAAAATAGTTTATATTAGAAACCCAATAGATAGCGTAGATAAAGATGCATACATTGGATTTAAAAAAGGTGATATGGAAGATAAAATGGGAGGATTTTTTACTCCTATATATGATGCGCTTGAAAGTTTTGCTATAGCAGAATTAAAAAAAAGCAAAAAAGAACTTAACAACGATAATATCACTCTAAAGGTTGAAGAATATATAAAAAGATATAACATTACTTTTCCATATATAGGAAATTTAAGAGGCTCTAATCTTTCAAATAGCGTGATAATTATTGATGAAGCGCAAAATTTCTCGCTTTCTTCTATGCAATTAGTGTTAACTCGTGTAACTGATGGCTCAAAAGTCGTAGTGATAGGCGACATAAATCAAGTAGATAGTATTTATTTATCTAAACTAAACAACGCATTGACATTTTTGCTCAATGAGGCAAAAAAAGAGAATTGTGAAGTTAGAATAGGCGCAATAACAATGCCAAAGTCAATAAGAGGAAAAATATGTGCATGGAGCGAAGAGGTTTTTAGTAGACACAAGTAAAAAAACTACACACAAAAAAGCATTTTCCCCACATTTCCTAAAATATTTTCAAAAATCTTCATTTTTCTCTTGAC
>JAUPLZ010000233.1 GCA_030836705.1 Campylobacterota bacterium | reverse complement strand
CCCTCTTGGAGGGCAAATCAAGAACTTTAATGTGCGAAATTATATCAAATGTTGATTGTTTGTATTTGGCTTTATATTTCACTTGCTACAATAAAACAAAAATTACGGGGTTTAAAAATGCAAGCAATAAATACAAAAGAAGAGTTTGGCGCACTGGTTAAAAAACTTCAATCGCAAAATGAGTACAAACAGCCTTTGGGCTTTGGTATTTGCAGGGTTGATATGGCTCAATCAGGAAACGGCAAAGTGCTTCATGCGGTCTATCCGCTAATAAACTGGAATGAGAATTTTGGAAGTGCGGCTATTTTTATAGCTGCGCTTGAAGCAAGCGGTGAGAATATTGATTTTAGCAAAAGCGAATCGATTCACGGCGTAAATGAAAAATTTATTCAGTTCGCATTGGCGGCGTTTAATCCGTTTTTGGATGAAGCGGTTGGCGAAGCGCATAAAAATGTTCAGTTGATAAAGCTAATCGACGCAATAACCCAAAAATCAAAAGAGGCTCTTAACTATTATAAGATTGTGTTTATTTTTGAAGATAAAGAGCCAAAATCCGTTGAGAGTGTTTATATGAAGCTTTATGCGCTTTCGCTTGGCAAAGCGCCGTTAAGAAGCCTGAACCTAAGCGGTGCTTTTGGCGTACTTCCAAATGTAGCATGGAGTGGAAATGTGCCGATAGAGCTTGCTTGGCTTAGAGCCAATGAAATGGAGCTAAAACTTACCAATAATTATCCTGAAATTACATCCGTGGACAAATTCCCAAGATATCTTCAACACATAATCCCAGCAGACAATACAAGAATTTTGGATGCTTCAAAAGTAAGAATGGGCGCTCATCTTGCAGCCGGAACGACCGTTATGCCCGGAGCTAGCTATATAAACTTTAATGCAGGAACAACAGGTCCTGTGATGGTAGAGGGAAGAATATCAAGCTCTGCGATAGTGGGCGAGGGTAGCGATGTAGGAGGCGGCGCATCTATACTTGGTGTGCTTTCAGGAACGGACGGCAATCCGGTAACAATCGGCAAAAACACGCTTCTTGGTGCAAATAGTGTTACGGGTATTCCGCTAGGCGACGGATGTATAGTCGATGCCGGTATAGCTGTTTTAGCAGGTACGAAATTCCATATTCCTGACGCCTCGTTTGGCATGATAGCTGAAGTTAATCCGACTCTAAAAAAATCGCCTGACGGTTTTTATAAAGGCAGAGATTTGGCTGGTGCAAACGGTGTTCATTTTAGATATGACAGCGTAAAAAGCCAGCTTATAGCTCTTAGAAGCAAAAGAGAAGTTAAGCTAAACGCAGAGCTTCACTAAAAAAATGACTTCGGATATCTTGTGAGCGAGTTTTCATTTGAGTATCCGGAGGCTTTTTTACTTTTTTTTGTCTATTTAGCTTGTCAATATTTTTGCAAAAAAAGAGCCAAAACCGTTTATTTTCCGCATCTTGAGCTATTTTCAAAAACAAAAGCATGGATTCCTTTTAAAAATATTCTAAGGCACTTAATAGCTTTTTTTATTGTTTTTTCTCTCGCTTCGCCTATTTTTATCGACCATCACAATCCTGCTAATCGAAACGGATTTGATATCTCTTTGTGTATTGATTCGAGCGGTTCGATGGGTGAGAGCGGATTTGATGAGGATAATTCAAATATCTCAAAATTTGATTCAGTAAAAACCATAGTCAAAGAGTTTATTCTAAAAAGAAGAAACGACAATATTGCGCTTGTTTTTTTTGGCGATTTTGCTTATATCGCTTCGCCCTTGACTTATGAAAAAGAGGCATTGAGCGAGTTTATAGATGTGCAAGATATGGCGCTAGCCGGTAAAAATACGGCAATCGGAGATGGACTGATAACGGCCATTGATGCGCTTAAAACCTCAATAGCTACTACAAAAATCATAATTTTATTGACTGACGGCAAGCACAATGCAGGAAGCGTGTCTGTTCAAAACGCGGCAGAGATTGCCAAAAAAAACAATATCAAAATTTATACGATAGGAGTCGGCGAAGATATAGATGCCGTAATGCTTGAAAAAATAGCGCTAGAAAGCGGAGCAAAAAGCTTTTTGGCAAAAGATATCAAAAAATTAAAAGAGGTTTACGAGGAGATAGACGGTTTTGAAAAATCTACTCTAAAAAGTAAAGAGTATGCTTTTAAGGAGTTTTTATTTTTTTATCCCGCTAGCCTAGCTTTTGCGCTTTTGTTTTTTTATTTTTATCTATTCTTAAGAAGAGCAATATGAGTTTTTTATATCCGTTTGTGTTTTTGTCTCTTTTGCCGCTTTTTGTGCTAAGCGGATATTTTTTTGTAAAAAAACCAAAATTTTTAAAGTCAAAAGAGGCTTTGCTTTTAATTTCTGCGCTTTTGTTTATCATTATTGCATTGGCAAGACCGTATAAAAATCTAGAAATTACAGAAATAGACAGCTACGGAACCGATGTGGTTGTAGCCATCGATGTATCTCGCTCCATGAGTGCCGATGATGTAGAGCCTACAAGATTTGAGGCTGCTAAAGAGATGGTAAAGAAAATAGTTTCTTCAAAAGAGAATAACAGATATGCGATTGTGGCTTTTACATCAAATGCACTTCCGCTTTCGCCTTTAACGAGTGACAAAGAGATGCTTTATACCCTTTTGGATTCTGTGAAATTAGAAAATATCATCACCAAATCAACAGATATTCTAAAACTCTTAAAAAAATCAGCCCAGATACTAAAAACAAAAGAAAAAATTGTGGTTATTTTAAGCGACGGCGGTGACAAAAAAGATTTGAGCGAAGAGATTCAGTTCGCCAAAAAAAACAGTATAAAAATCATATTTATTCCGATTGGCACACGCTATGGCTCAAAGCTTTATGATGAGTTTGGCGAGGTTTTAAAAGACGATGCAAAAAAGATGGTTATAAGCGCTCTAAATCCTCATATCAAAAAAGCTGTTTTGCTTGCCGATGGAATATATTATGAGAGTTTTGATGAGCAAAAAGTCATAGATGATATAAAAAATATTTCAAATGAGCTTTTAAAAACTACACTTGAAACAAGGTCAAACAAAGAGTATTTTTGGATTTTTTTGTTTTTGGCTTTTGTCTGTTTTGTTTTGGCAACTTCTGAAATAAAGATAAACAACAGAGTTTTTATTATTATCTTGTTTTTAGGGTTTCAAAGAGAAGCGGACGCAAATATTTTTGAAGCTTGGTACGAGTACAATGCAAAGCAAAGCTATCAAGCCGGTGATTTTATAAACGCTGCTAAATATTACGAAAAGCTGGCAGATTCAAATGATGATTACAAAGTAGCTTATAATTTGGCTAATAGTTATTATAAGTTGGGCAGATTTGAAGAGGCTAGTATTCTTTATGAAGTCATAAAAAGCAATGATAGAGATTTTAAATCCGATGTTTATTACAATCTAGCAAACGCTCAAGCAAAAAAAGAAGAGTTTGAAAAAGCTGATCAAAACTATCTAAAATCATTGGTTTTAAGATATGAAGCCGATGCAGATAAAAATAAAAAAATAGTCAAAAATGCAAAAAAAGGCTACAAGCCTGATTCTATGCAAAAAAAAGGCGAGGGCGAGAAAGATAAAGCTTCTAAGCCAAAAAATAAAAATCAAAAAGAGCAAAAAACACAAAGCGAGAGCGAAGGCGGCTCAAATAAGATAAATTTAACCGAAGAAGAAAAAGAGATGATAAAAAAAGCCCAAAAAATAAAGCCGCTAAGCTACAAACAATATGAGCAAATAAACCAAAAAGCGCAGAGCAATGAAAAAAATCCTTGGTAGTTTCTTTTATATTTTTTTTGCAATTAGCGCGATTTTTGCAGATGATTATTATTTTAAAGCATCAGTTTTAAAAAAAGAGGCTTTTGTAAATGAAGCTGTTTTATTGCAAGTGGATTTTTATAAAAAAATAGAATTAGGAACTGTTGTCGGGGTTTTTAAGCCAAAAAGCAATGAATTTTTTGAGTTCAAAGAGTATGAAATATCAAGCAAAAGCACAAAAGAGTATGCAATAGATGAATTTAAATATATCGTAAAACCGAAAAAAGATGGCAGGCATAAATTATCTCTTCTTGGAAGCGTTTTGATTTTTAGCAGTGAAGATATTGTTGGCTCAAGCAACCACAGAGATGCGATGCCTATTTCGGCTACAAATAAAAAAGAGATTTTGATTGACGAGATTAATTTTGATATCAAAAAAAATAGCAAGCAAGCTGTCGGGGAGTTTGATATAAAAATAGAGCAAAGCGAAGCAAAGGTTGTGCGAAACGAACCGGCTCACTTTGAACTCATGGTTGAAGGAATCGGAGATATTAGCGATTTAAAATTGCCGCAAATTACAATAGAAAATGTAAAAATATTTGAACAAGAGCCTATTCAAAAAGAGTGGATAGAAGATGGTATTTTGCATGGAAAAATATCAAAAGAGTTTGCCGTAGTCAGTGAAAAAAGTTTTGAAATTCCATCGCTTGAAATTGAGTATTTTTCACCAAAAGAGGCAAAAAATATCACCAAAAAAACTGATATAAAGAAAACAGAAGTTGCTTTGGATGAAGGTTTTCAAGACTCATTATTGGATAGCAAACAAGAAGAAGAAACAAAAGAATTTGTAACGATTGAAGAGACAAAAAGCTATATTTTTTATCTATTTTTGGTTGTTTTTGGATTTTTTCTAGGAAAAATAAAAATCAATATCCAAAAATCAAAAAAACAAAATCCGATAAAAGAAAAGATAAAAAATGCCAAAAACCAAAAAGAGCTGCTTTTGATTCTATTGCCGTATGTTGAGAATGAAAAAGCCAAAAACATTATAGATATTCTTGAAAATAGCGAAATTAAAGGCAAAAAATTTCAAGAAGCAAAAAATAGCGCAATAGTAATTTTTGAGTAAAATTCGCCTATGAGTTCAGTGTTTTTTTCTGTTTTGGGAATCTATCTTTTTATTGTTGTCGGTTTTGCGGCGAAAATGAGCTTTAAGGAAAAAATAGACGATAAAACCATTACCATTCTTAATGTCTATTTCTTGCAGGTTTTTTTGACATTTTGGGGACTTCTTGTAAAGCCAGTGGATATTTCGCTTTTCTATGCTTCGTGGGTTTATCTCGCAATAGTTTTGGTTGTCTTGGTTTTAAGCGCCGTGGTTGCAAAAAAATATTTTTATGAAAAAAAAGAGTATTCAATAGCTACGGTTTCGGCTCTGATAGGCAACACGGGAAATCTTGGCATTCCTTTATGTATCGCTATTTTTGGGCAAGAGTCTATTCCTTATACGACGATTATAAATTTGATGAATGTTTTTGTGGTTTATACAGTCGGTGTTTTTTACTACTCAAGAGGAAACTATGACTTTAAAACTTCGCTTATAAATATAATAAAACTGCCAATTATTTGGGCTGCTTTGCTTGCACTTTTGCTTAGTTTTGGCGGATACAAACCGAGCGAAACTATTCTTTCTACTTTAATGATGGGCGCTTATGCTTCTATGACCATGCAGCTTATATTATTTGGTATCTATCTTTACGGTACAAAAATTCAAGAGCTAAATAAAAAACTCATTATTTGGGTTATGAGTATAAAATTTTTGATTATTCCGATTTCTGCATTTTTTATTTTACTGCCGCTTGATATGGCTCCTATGGTAAAAGGGATTATTTTTATGGAGCTTCTTATGCCTTTGGCTATTGCGAATGTCAACTTGGCATCGCTTTATGACTGCTCGGCTAGGGTTGTAACAGCTCTTGTTTTTATCTCTTCAGTGCTTTTTTTGGGGGTGGTTTTTGTGGGGATTTGGGCGCTAAAATATTTTTAAAAAGTAAGCTCGAAGTGCAAATTGTATAAAATAATTAAAATACTAGCAAAAAAGGTCAGTTTAAAATGAAAATAGCGATAGCAGGCACCGGATATGTCGGACTTTCAAACGGTTTATTGTTGGCTCAACACAATGAGGTAGTAGCACTTGACATTATCCCAGAGAAAGTAGAGATGCTTAACAATAAAAAATCACCGATAGAAGACAAAGAGATAGAAGAGTATTTAAAAAGGGATGATTTAAATTTTACAGCAACGCTTGACAAAGAAAAAGCTTATAAAAATGCAGATTTTATAATCATAGCAACACCTACGGATTATGACCCCGAGACAAATTATTTTAATACCAAATCAATTGAATTTGTAATAACAGATATTCTAAAAATAAATCCGGATGCAGTAATGATTATCAAATCAACAATTCCAGTAGGCTATACAAAAAGCTTAAGAGAGAAGTTCAATACGCAAAACATCATCTTCTCACCTGAATTTTTGCGTGAAGGCAAGGCACTTTATGACAATCTTTATCCAAGCAGAATTATAGTCGGAGAGAAGAGTAAAAGAGCAG
>JAUPLZ010000232.1 GCA_030836705.1 Campylobacterota bacterium | reverse complement strand
AGATGGCTATAGTGCCGGCAGAGCTTAAACCGCTTGTAAAAAGCAGTGCTTTTGTGGTTTTTTATGAAGATACTTATTCTTTGGCTAAATATTTTGACATAGAGCTAAAAAATATCAAGTTTAAAGAGCCGTTTTTATTTGATGCGGTTATGGCGCTTGCTGTTCAAAAGGCACTTTTTAACGAAATTGATTATGAAGCAATTAATGGCTTCGTTGTTGATCCACACAAGGTGCAAGAGGTGTTCGATAAAAACGGAAATCTTTGGATTGATGACTCAAAGGCTACAAATATTGATGCAACTGTTGTGGCGCTAAAAAATTTTAAAGATAAAAAAATACATATTATTTTGGGCGGAGATGATAAAGGCGTAGAGCTTAATCCGCTTTTTGATGAGTTAAAGAAGTATGATATTAAAATCTATGCAATAGGCAAAAACAAAAACAAGCTAGCTTCTCTTGCTTTGGAGTATGATATAGAGTGCGATGAGTGCGGTTTTTTGGAAGTTGCGGTGGCTAGAATATCAAAAAATATAGACAAAAACAGCGTAGGCATTCTATCGCCTGCCGCGGCTAGCTTGGATCAATTTTCATCCTATAAAGAAAGAGGCGAGAAATTCCAAAAACATATAGCAGAGTTATAGAATCTTTTAAGTTTTGTTATGTATAATTTCATTCATATTTAGAGTGGCTCTGTAGCTCAGTCGGTAGAGCAGCAGACTGAAAATCTGCGTGTCCCCAGTTCGATTCTGGGTGGAGCCACCACCTCTTTATCCTTCGTTCTCTTTTAGGAAATCTATAACTTTTAAATTATTTTCATTTGTCTCTTTATATTTTGAGAAAAATACCTCTGTAAGTATGTTTGTATCTGTACAAGTCTGCCCTGATTTGGATATTTGGACTAGTTTTTCTTTGGAAAAAAGAAAATAACTCAAAAAATCATCTACCGTGTGAATCTGGTGTCTGTTTAATACCTTTGCTATTGATGGGTTTTCAAATAATTTCTGAATTTTTGCATTATCAAAAACGATAGGCTTTTGCGAGCCAAAAAGTAAAAGTTCATAAGTTTTGTAGTTTACGAAACCGACTGCAAATTCAAAAGTTTGCGTATATGTCTTTAGGATACTTTTTAGAGTATCTCTATCTAGCCGAAACAGGGCAACCCACTGCGCATGGATTCCGTTTGGTGTTAGCCTTGACTTTGATATCTCAAAAAACTCTTTGCTTAGTATATTTCCAACACCCAAAAGCCAAGGGTGTGATGGGTGGGAGATGATAATGTCGTACTCTTTTTTTGTTGTTATTAGTGTATTTCTTGCATCGTTGTATGTTATATTGATTTTAGGGTTGTTATCAGTCGGTAAAACTCCGCCGTAAGTTGTCCTCATGGCTTCAACCATAAGAGGCTCTAATTCTACCAAGTCTATCTCTTTTATGTTTGTAAATAGCAGTGTTTTGGCGGTAGTGCCGCCGCCATATCCTAAAACAAATGCGTTTTTTGGATTTTGGGTTAGCGCATATGGCACAACGCCTAGCATAAACTCATTAAACACCAAGTCGCTATCGTTGCACAAATTAACCCATGATTCATTCATACCGTTGCTGGTGATTTTTTTTACGCATCCAATCTCGTCGCCAAAAATAGCAACCACTTTTGATTTGCCTTCTTTTAAAAACTCTAAATGTTCATTTGAGTCTATATGCTTATAGCCTCTTGAAAATACGATATTTACCATCGAAGCATAATTGATGCTAGGCGTAAAGATTAAAAGCGCTGCAAAGATAATAGCAAATGAACTTAATTTGATTTTGTTTGTTTTGTTTATAAAAACAAAAGAGGCTAATGCGACAAAAATAGCCATTAGAACAAGCAAAATATCGGTATTGAAGTAAGGAATTATAAAAAATCCAGCTGTAATAGAGCCAAAAATTCCGGCTATTATATTGATACCGTATCCTTTGCCCACGCTTTTATGAAGGGTGTCGATATCCGCACAATAAAGTTTTAAGGAGATTGGAAAAAGAACCCCGAACAAAAAAGTAGCAGGAAAAAGCGCAGCAAGCATAACTAGATATTTACTCCATCTGGTTATAAATTCACTAAAGCCCGCATTGTTGATATATTCGTTAATTTCGGCAAAACTTCCAAGTCCCGAACGAGCCAAAATCAATGCAGCTGCAAGCAGGAAGAGTCCATATAATAATACCTCTTCCGGTTCTTTGTTTGAGATAAATTTGCTTTTTGCAAACCAAGAACCGATGATAATGCCGGCTAGAAATATTCCTAGTATCATCGAAAAACCGTATATTGTGGCATTTGTGTAGATGATGAGATATTTCATCCAGCCGACCTCTGTGGCAATCGATGCAAAGCCCGTAACAAAAAGAATAATCAGAGCTTTTTCGTTTGTGTTGCTAGCCCCTGTTTCATTTTTTTCTTCATGGTGAACTATGAGAAGATTTTTGAGCAAAAATCCGCAAATGGCTATAAATAGATTGATAAATGCGGCTATGTAGATTGTCTTATCAAGTCCAAAAAATGGTATAAGCAAAAAACCGGCACCGACTACGCCAAGAAGAGCGCCAAGAGTGTTAACGGCATATAGTTTTGCTATTTTTTCGCCTATTTCTTTTTGTTTTTGGATGGTGAGTGCGACTATTAGATGAAATGTGGTGCCTATAAAAAAAGTAGGAATCGCCAGAAGAAGCAAAACCATAAAAAACTTAAAAAAAGCTATTTCGCCAAACCAATAAAAAGAAGCAACAAAACTATCCAAGTTAAGCAAAATCGGCAAGAGCGCAAGAGCGCTTATTGCTACAAAAAGCTCAGCAAAAATATAAAGCTTTAGCGGGTTTTTGAGTCTGTCTAAAATGGCCCCAGCAAAATAACTTCCGCTCCCGACTCCTAAAAAAAATGCTGCCAAAACAATGCTTATTGATAGACTAGTAGCACCGATGCTAAGACCTAAGAGCCTAACCCATGTTACTTGATAAATAAGAGCAGATGCGCCGGAGAGGAGTAAAAAGGTCAAAGCGACCCAAAACAAAACCCTCTCTTTTGCGCTATTATCCATACTGGTTATATTGTTCTAATTTTTTGCTTGCTAAATTCTTTTTTGTTTACAAAAGCTATAGCAATTACTACACCGATTACGGCGATTACATAATATATCCACTGCGGCACAGGTATCGGATCTCCTGATGCGTATGAGTGAAGCCCAGATAGATAGTAGTTTACGCCAAAATAGGTCATTATGATTGAAGCATATGCCACAGTTGATGCAACCGAAAATGCAAATGTTGATTTAAGTGACGGTACAAATCGCATATGCAGTATAAATACATATACAAGAATGCTTACAAGAGTCCATGTCTCTTTTGGATCCCAGCCCCAATATCTACCCCATGATTCATTTGCCCACACACCGCCTAAAAAGTTTCCGATAGTCAAAAGGCAAATACCGATTATCATAGAGATTTCATTTATTCTTGTTGCCTCTTTTATGCTAATGCTTGCTTGAAATTTAATATTTTCATCTTTGGTTTGTCCGACTATTATAAAAAGTATAAGCGATATGAATCCAAGCAGGGTGCTAAGCCCTAAGAACCCATAGCTAGCTGTTATTACGCAAACATGTATTGTAAGCCAGTAGGATTTAAGAACCGGCACTAAGTTCGTTATTTGAGGATCTATCCAGCTTAAGTGAGCCACAAAAAGAGTAAGCCCAGCCAGTACTCCGGTAGTAGAAACCGCAAACTCTGATTGTTTTGCAAATACAATTCCTGCCAAAACAATAGACCACGCTATAAATACGAGTGATTCATAAGCATCACTCCAAGGTGCGTGACCTGAAATATACCATCTCATTCCAAGATTTGCCGTATGTGCTACAAAGCCTAAAATCATAATTGCCAATATAAACTTAGTGATAGGTTCTATATTTAGCGATGGTTTTGCAAGTCTTATAAATATTAAAGTCAAAAGGGTTAAGCCGGAAAATAGGTACAAATATATAAGTTTTTGGAAAATATTATATTTGTTGTACGCCAATTCCAATTCGACAGCAAAAGAGCTTGGCATAATTGCTTTGCCCTTTTCTTGCTGAAATGCTTTTATCTCGTTTACCGCTTGGTCTGCTAGGCTCCAATCTCCGCCATTCATTCCATCAACAATCCCTTGAAAGTTTTTTGATAGAAGAGCGCGAACAATATCTGCTTCGCTTTGCGCAAAAGTTTGCGTAGCTTCAGCAGGCGGATACCATGTGTTGTTTGGATCATCTTTAAGAGGAAAAACACGCATAAACTTTCCGGTATAGATCATATATGCAACATTTAGTTTTTCATCAATCTTTAAAAGCTCTTTTTCATAAGTGCCTCTTTGTGCATCTCTTTTTCTTAATGCTTCTTCCACCTCATATCCTATTTTGTATCTGCCAAAATTATCAAAGGCATCTGCAAAAGAGAAGTAGTTTTCATCTTTTTCTATACCCAAAAGCTCTTTTACTTTCGGGTGTTTGACTTTTATCATGTCTATTTGTTGCCAAATGGTAGATTTTGATGCCATTCCTAAAATAACTTGATTGTGCGAAAGCCCAAACATAGTACTGCTTCCATGAATTTTGTTTAGGAGATCAAGATTTATAGTGTCAAGCGGTTTTATTCGCCCGTCATTTCCTTGAGCCAAAATAGACCCAAAATTTTGCGCATGGTCATAATCAACGCTTTTTACAATCTCAAGAGCTTTATTTAAATCAAATTGCTCTGTTTGAGCTGATGAGGTTGTGTATGCTTGTACAGGCTGAAATAAGCCAAAAGACAAAATAACAGCACCTATAATGACAAGACTGCTATTTCTGTCATATCTAGTTTTTACTAGTTTTCTTAAGTGGCTGTGAGGATTAAATATATTTAGAATCATTCCTGCAATAAGCAAAAAATATCCAAAATAAGTAGGCCACTTTCCAGGGTCATGATTGACTGAAAGCACCGTACCTCTTTCGTCCTTGTCATAAGATGATTGGAAAAATTTATATCCATCATGCTCAAGCGTATTATTCATGTATATCCTAAACGGTTTGTAAATATCATTTTTTTCATCTATTAAAGTTACATGACTCTCATAAGATGACGGACTCATGGAGCCTGCGTATTTATCCAAGATAAAGTCTCTTAAAAGCAGAGAAAAAGGAAGTTCTATTATTTTTGAACCCCACTCTAAAGTAACTGAAATATCGCCTATTTCAAAGTTTTCTCCAAAGCCTCTATATCTTGCACCCTTGCCCATTAAGCCTATCTCTTTTTTTTCGCCTTTGTACTCTATGCCAACAACAAGCGCAGACAAATCGTCCATCTTTGTATGCATAGGCATATTTAGAGATTTTTTATACTCTTCTTGTGTTACGACTTTTTTTACGCCTTTTAAAAGCACAACTTTTGTAGCAAGCTGGATTCCATCTATCAAATATATATTTCTTGCATCAAATAACCGCTCTGTTGAAGGCATAATCATATCTTGAGATTTATCCATCATGTTATAAACGCCAAGAACAGTATTGGATTTGATATATATAGCACCGTCTTTTACATACAGATGAATATAACTGCCGTCTTGAACCGGTTCTTTATCAAGATATATACTAAAAGGTCCTAGGTGTGTGACTGTGTTGCTGTTGATAAAATACTTTTCAGGTCCTTGTTCTGTAGGTATGGCAAAAACCACTATCGGTTTGCCGTTTTCATCTTCTACTGCTGTTTGAGCAGCCTCTTTTATAAAATCTTTGAAAGTTACTTTAAGAGTCTCGCCGTCTACATCCAAAGAGTAGCTAAAGCTATTGCCCCCGATTGATGATATCATTATCGGTTTTTCTTTATAGAATTTTTTATCATCTTTTTGAGCTGTTATTTGCATAAATGCATCGGAGCCAAGCATCATATTTTGAGTCTCACCCTCTCTTATGATCATGATTCCTTCATAGCCATAGTATCTTGTGATACCAGCACCTATTAAAATAACAAAAAAACCGATATGAAATAAAAATGACGGAAGTTTTTTTACCCCATATATTTTGTATTTAATAATATTGCCTATTAAATTAACACCAAGCAGTATTTGCAAAAGCTCAAACCAAAAAGCACCGTAAATCAGCGCCCATGCAGTATCTCTGCCATGGTCGTTTTCTATAAAAGTTCCTGTCGCACTTGCAACTGCAAAAATAGCGACTAAAATCATCATAACCTGCATAGAGATTACAAGCGACCAAATTTTTTTTATTATATTCATATAAATTTTTTCCTTTTAACCTTATGGCATAAGATTGGCGTCATAGCCACCTGCATTTGTAGGATGGCACATACCACCGCTTGCATGCGTTGAATAATAGTCATTTGCATCGACATCTGTGTAAATATCTTTACGATAGCCTGAGCCGGCTCCTGTCGCAGCCAATGAGTTCCCTCCATAATTATATGGTGCTGGAAATGTTCCATAACCTATCAATCTTGATACCGGCGAGCCATGCGGAACAGCGACATGACACTGTACACATGTAAAACCTTTATTCGCCATCGCATTCATCCATAGCGTGTGAGGCTCATCAGGGTTATGGCAGTTTTTACAAAAAAGCTCCTGATCGGTGTTATTTTTAAGGTCATCCATCGTATATAGCGTCACCCCATCAGGCTTTTTCGGCCAGTAATGGTTCACTCCTTTTAGGATGTATTTTAGATTTGATCCATGCGGTCCTCTTGGGTCTCCTGCTAGTTCATTATCAGAGCCGTGGCAGTCAGAACAGTACATGGTTTGAGTGCCATAATTTGTCCAAGGGGCTATCATCTGCACACTAACAAGCGCTTTTGGCGCATAGCTTCCTGTTCTATCGTTCGCCGCAACTACTACCGGATGAGCAGATTTATTGTTTGGGCTAAGCTCCCAAGCCAAATCCGTCATAGGAGTTGTTCCATCGCTCGGCGATACATATCCGCTTGTATTGATACCTTTTACCGCAGCTCCAAGTCCCCAATATGAGTGGCACTTCATGCATATCTGATACTCTTTTGTAGCCGCAAGCTGTGTCGTAAATGTAGTCGGCTGTGTCCAAGCACTAGGCCATGTAGGTTCAACTCCGGGAACCCCTCTTAATACTCCGGAAACCAGATTGGTTCCAGTAGTCGGATACCACTGACCGTTAGGGACATGTTTATCAGCAGTTGCTTGATGTTGATTGTGGCAGTCCATGCAAACGGTATGCTTTGAAGTAGCCCAGTCTATCCCTTTACTGCCCGTCGGAACTTTTGTAACACCTGTTCCATAAAGCGTATCAAGGTTGGTATGCACAGTAGAGCCTATTACTGGATGAACGAAGTTTCTTGAAAGAACACTCTCTATATCTTTCGCTCCGCCTACACCGTGACATGCAGCGCCTGCTGTACTGCT
>JAUPLZ010000231.1 GCA_030836705.1 Campylobacterota bacterium | reverse complement strand
AGCTATGGCGCTATAATATCTATAGTAACAATAATAGAAAAAAGCGTAAAAAATAAAAGAATTTATTTCACAGGCGGCGATGGTCCTTATATGGCTAGATTTTTCTCAAACGGCATAGTGGATAATTCACTTGTTTTTAAAGGTATGTTAAAAGTAATAAAGGAAATCAAATAATGTTAACTATAGCTTTGCCAAAGGGCAGAATCGCAGATGAAACTCTAAGGCTTTTTCAAAATATTTTCGGCAGTAAGTTTTCGTTTGAAAACAGAAAGCTTATTATGGAGGATTCGGGATTTAGATTTTTGTATGTAAAAAACCAAGATGTTCCTACTTATGTTTTAAGAGGTGCTGCCGACCTTGGTATTTCTGGGCTTGATGTTTTGAGCGAAAACGAATATCCGCTCTCATATCTGCTAAATCTAGGAATAGGCAAATGCGACATCGTAGTCGGAATGAAAAAAGGTCACAGAATAGACCCCTCATCTGCCAAAATAAGAGTCGCTACAAAGCTTGAAAATATAGCTAGAAATTTTTTTGCTACAAAAGCCATGGATGTTGATATAGTAAAGCTAAACGGTTCAATAGAGTTAG
Organism: Campylobacterota bacterium; assembly: GCA_030836705.1. GTDB lineage: Bacteria > Campylobacterota > Campylobacteria > Campylobacterales > SZUA-545 > JAUPLZ01. The sequence goes on along the minus strand of JAUPLZ010000231.1, from coordinate 6,680 downwards.
CGCCACTTGTCGGTCTATCAGATGCTATCGTGGATATTGTAGAAACAGGCACTACGATGAAAGAAAACGGACTAGAGCCGGTTGAAAAGATAATGACATCAACTGCGCATCTTTTTGCAAATCAAAATAGCTTTGTTACAAGAAAAGCAGAGATTTTAGATCTTACAAATAGATTAAAGGAAGCAATAAGTGGGTCTTGAACTATATGCAAAAATAGAGCCTCTCATACCGTTTGACGACGAAATAGGGAAGTTGTACAAAATCTATCTAAAAGAGCTAAAAAAACAAAATCCGACGGCTATACTTGATTTGGGTTGCGGCGGCGGAAAGTTTATGCAAAAAGCAATAAAAGAAGGTTTTTTGAACATAGACGGCATAGATTTGAGCGCCAAGCAGATAGAAATAGCAAAAAAAGCAGGGCTAAATGCAGAGGCTATAGATATAAAAGCCGTCACAAAAAAATACGATGCCGTTGTTGCTGTTTTTGATGTTTTGAATTATGTTTATTATGATGAGCTAGAAAGCTTCTTAAGAAGTGTTCGGGATATTTTGAACGACGGCGGGAAGTTTTATGCCGATATTAACACTCTTTATGGTTTTAATGAAATAGCGCAGGGTGATTTGTTGCTTGAAGGCGAGGGTGTTTACGGAAGTTTGAGCTCTTATTTTGAAGAGAATAAGCTTGAGACAAACTTGCGCATATTTACAAAATCCGGCGAATTGTATAAAAAAGAAGAAGATGTAATAACCCAGTACTACCACTCCATAGAATATATCAAAAAAATCAATCCGTTTAAAAATCTAAAAGTGGATGATATAGCTCTTTACGGTAAAAAAGCCGATAAGTTTTTACTCACTTTTTGGGATTAATGTCTTGATTGTCTTTTATTTAGTTCTGTAGCTCTCTCTTTTTTTTCTAAAATCGGCGTTATGTCATCCCTTAAAAACGGCGGAATTCTTCTGCCTTCTACTTTTGCTATGTCTTTTATCATTATCTCTTTTACTTCCTTTTCAGGGATATTTAAAACTATTGTTAAAAAGTCAAAAAGATATTTCGCAAGCCTATCAAGCGAGATTTTCCAAGTCGAGTCGGTTTGCGAGTAAATCCAATCGCTTAAATTATAAAAATTGGTAAAAATATCACCGTTTACGGCTAAAAAATTTACTGTTTTTTTCAGATTTCCGCTGTTGTACATCAAATCCCAAAATCTGGCAAATCTTTTCATTTTCTGCATCTCTTTAAACGAGATTAGATTGTTTTTTAGTATGTCATAAGGCGGTTTTTCGCTATAAATCATGCCATGTTCTATATCGTGTCTTGAGAGAGTCGTGCCTGAGAGTTTTTTGAGAATTCCTATTTGTATTTCTGATGAGGTTAGGGCGTAGAGTTCATTTAAGTTTTTTGCAAATCCCTCAAGCGATTCACCCGGAAGTCCGACAATTAAATCAAGATGTAAATGCGCTTTTGTTTGGGTATTTAAAAAATGTATATTTTCTTTTATTTTTTCAATATTTAGCTTTCGTTTTATGTTTTTTGCTATCTCTTTATCAAGAGTTTGTATTCCTATTTCAAGCTGTAAAGAACCCTCCGGAAAGCTGGCTATCCTCTCTCTTAGTTCATGCGGAAAGTGATCCGGAATGACCTCAAAATGGACAAAATATTGCTCTTTTTTTGCCAGAAAAAAATCAAGAAGCATAATCGCTGTGGCTATATCAAGATTAAAAGTTCTATCGATAAACTTAAAATTTCTAACGCCTCTTTGCCAGAGTGTTTCAAGCTCGCTTAGAACAGTTTCTAAATCAAAATTTCTTACTTTTTCATCCATTGAAGAGAGGCAAAACTCGCACAAAAACGGACATCCTCTTGAGGTTTCTACATAAATATATCGATTTTGCACATCCTCATCCGTGTAATATTTATAAGGGAGTTGCAGTTCTTTTGGTGATATTTGAGCTGGCGGAATGATTTTTTTTGAAGGCAAGTTATCGTCTAAGATTTTTTTACAAAGCTCATAAAATGCCAAATCCCCTTCGCCTTGGATAATGTAATCGGCGTCATCAAAGTTCACTCTAAAAGGCTCATGACTTACCTCAGGGCCGCCCAAGATGATTTTGGTTTGCGGAGATACTTTTTTGATGATTTCTATTAGGCTTTTGACATCTTCAGCATTCCAGATATAAACGCCTATGCCTATAATTTCAGGCGAAAGTTCTAAGATTTTTTCGGCTAGCGTTTGGGCGTTTTCGTTTATCATAAACTCTAAAATTTGCGCTTGGTTTTGAAGCTCTTTGAGATTGGCAAAAATATATCTAAGTCCTATTGATGTGTGGTAATATCTAGCATTTATGCCTATAAGTGCGATTTTTTTCATGCAGCTTTTCTTTTTGAAACTTTTTTATACTTATACTCAATTCTTTATCAAAGCTGTGTTAAAATTCAGCAAAATTTAAAGATTAGGTAGATGTATGAGCGATATTGCTATGCTTGAAAAAATGTCCAACACTATAAGGTTTTTATCTGCGGATATGGTTCAAAAAGCCAATTCAGGACATCCGGGAATGCCGATGGGTATGGCTGATGTTTTAACTGTTTTTTCTTCTCATTTTAAACACAATCCAAAAAATCCAAAATGGCTAAATAGAGACAGGGTTGTATTTTCCGGAGGGCATGGAAGTGCACTTATTTATTCAATGCTTTTTGCTTGGGGATATAATATAAGCTTGGATGATTTAAAGGAATTTAGACAGCTTGGCTCAAAAACTCCGGGGCATCCTGAAGTAACACATACTGATGGCATAGAGGTTACAACCGGTCCGCTTGGTCAAGGTGTGGCAAATGCAGTCGGTTTTGCTATGGCAAGTAAACACGCTAGCGCTTTATTAAATAGCGACACAGCAAAGATAATTGACCATAAAGTTTACTGTTTTTGCGGCGACGGTGACCTAGAGGAGGGCATAAGCTATGAGGCTTGTTCCTTGGCTGGACACTTGGGGCTTGATAATTTGGTGCTTATTTATGATTCAAACAACATTACGATAGAGGGTGATACTTCAATAGCGCTAAGCGAAGATATCAAAAAAAGATTTGAAGCTCAAAAGTGGGAAGCCATAGAGATAAATGGACACGATTTTGAAGCAATTGACAGTGCATTTATAAAAGCAAAATCACAAACAAAACCACTTCTTATAATCGCAAAAACAGCCATAGGAAAAGGCGCTGCGACGATGGAAGGTTCTCATGAAACCCACGGCGCTCCGCTTGGAAATGACGAGATAGCAAAAAGCAAACAAAAGTGCGGTTTTAATAATGAGCCGTTTTTTATTCCCGAGGATGCTTTGGTTAGATTTAGATGCGCAGTAGAAAAGGGCGATTTGTATGAAAGAGAGTGGAAAAAGCTTATAAGCGAAGCTCCTTTGCTGGAACAAAATACGGCATTAGAAAGGATTTTGAATCCTGATTTAGGCTCAATCAAATTTCCTGAGTTTAAAGTAGGCGAGAGTTTCGCCACAAGAGATACAAACGGCATGATTTTAAATGCTATCGCAAAAGCCCTCCCAAATTTTATAGGCGGAAGTGCCGACCTTGCGCCGTCAAACAAAACAGAGCTAAAAAATATGGGTGATTTTCCAAAAGGCAAAAATATCCATTTTGGAATCAGAGAACATTCAATGGCGGCGATAACAAACGGTATAGCTCAATATGGGTTATTTATGCCGTTTTGCGCGACATTTTTTATCTTTTCCGATTATCTAAAACCAGCAGCAAGAGTTGCGGCACTTATGAAAGCGAAGCTTTTTTATATCTTTACGCATGACAGTATCGGAGTAGGCGAAGACGGTGCAACCCATCAGCCTATAGAACAGCTTAGTACATTTAGAGCGTTGCCGAATTTTTATACATTTAGACCGGCTGACGGTATAGAAAATGTCGAGAATTGGAAGATCGCACTCTCTCTTCAAGCTCCTAGCGCATTTGTACTTTCAAGACAATAACTGCCGATTCTTGATAGAACTAAAGCAAGAGGCGAAATAGAAAAAGGCGGATATATTATCAAAGAACAAGACAAAGCGACCGTTACGATAATAGGCACAGGAAGCGAGGTTGAAATCGCATTAAAAGCACAAGAGCTTCTAAACGAAAAAGGAGTGAGTGCCAATGTAGTCAGTATGCCTTGTTTTGATCTCTTTGTAGAGCAAGACAAAAAATATATAGATTCTATTATTAATCCGGCTCACAAAGTCGTAGCCATAGAAGCCGCAAGCGGAATTGAGTGGTATAGATTTGCAGATGAAGTTGTGGGCATGAATAGTTTCGGTGAAAGCGCACCAGCTGATAAATTGTATAGCCACTTCAAAATAACTGCCCAAGCAGTGGTTGAAAAGATTCTCTCTTAATTTTTTGCCCTTTTTAAAAGGGCTTTTTTTTGGAACAAATTTTGCAATATATATTGTAATTTCGTTGTTATTTTAAATATGTAAAATTTTGCCCGAAAAAGAGGAGATAATATGAAAACTTTTTTTAGCATAAGAGAACTAGAAGACGGTTGGGATTTTAACGACTTCTTAGAAGCTGACGGCATGGCTGAGGATTATTGTGTTTCTGTTCTTGAAATACCGCAAGAGTATATAAAAGATATAAAACTAAAAAACAGCTATTTTGAAATAGAGCTTGAAAAAACAAAAGAATATATGCATGATGATTGGTATATCAATCTGCTAAGGGCAAGCGAGCTTGCTAAGTGTGCATAAATTAGAGTCTGTTTTTTTGCTTTAATTTAAGTTTTGCCAATACTTGCATATCTTCTACGCTGTCAAATTCATCGGTTATTTCGGCGCCAAGCAGGGTTTCAATGGCGTCTTCTAGGGTAACCACCCCTTCTGTTTGGGCATAGCTGTCTTGAACTATAAAAATATGTTCTTTTCTTTTGATAAAAATTTCTAGGGCTTTTGAAACAGATATGTTTTTGTGAATGTAAAAGATAGGCGACATTATTTCTTTTAATTTTTTGTCATTATTGCCTTGCATTTTTTCATCCATAAGATGCCTAAGAAGCACCATTCCTTCAATATTGTCTAAAGTTTCGTTATAAACTGGGATTCTTGAAAATGTATCATAATCCTCTCTTTTAAAAAACTCTTCTATCGTGGTCTCTTTGTCAAGCGCAAACACTACGCTTCTTGGAGTTAATATCTCTTCTACTTTTTTTGTTTTTAGGTTGAGCAGATTTTCTATAATATCACTCTCTTGTTCGTTGATTATCCCCTCTTTTTCCCCTTGTTCCGATGCGGCTATTATCTCTTCTCTTGAAATTTTTTGTCTCTCGCTTTTTTTAAAAAGCTTTGTCAATAGAGTTGAAATTATTAAAAACGGATAAGCTATTATCACAATAAAAGCAATTAGATATGATGCCGGAATTGCCAATGTTTTCCAGTAGAGCGCGCCTATTGTTTTTGGGATGATTTCTGAAAAATATAGTATTGTTATGGTTAGTAAAGATGATGCCAAAAACATATATTCTTCGCCAAAAAGCACCATAGCTTCGGCTCCGACTCCGGCTGCGCCTAGAGTGTTTGCAAATGTGTTTATGGTAAGGATTGCCGAGATTGATTTATCTATTTGATCTTTGTTTTTTTTGAGTAAGTTAGCACCTCTTTTGTTTTGCAAAACTAGAGAATCTATGTAATAGGTCGTCGTCGAAAGTAAAACAGCTTCAAGAACGGAACAAAGAAATGAGATTACAACCGCAGCTATAAAAAAAAGTATCAAAAATTCCAAAATAGACTCCAAGTAATCGACTGAGCATATTTTATCTTACTTGTGTTTGCATTATTGATTGTTTTTACTCTCCATAATGCGACCACATTCTGGATATTCTTATCACTTTATCCAATTCTCTTACCTCGTAAACTATTCTATGTTTGATATTTATTCTTCTTGAGTATGAACCCGATAAATTACCAACCAGTTTTTCATAAGGCGGTGGATTCTTAAACGGGTCTTTTCTGATTATTTCAATTAATTCTTTGGCTTTTGATGCCAAGTTGGCGCTAGTTAACTTTTTGGCATCTTTTAGCGCTAATTTGCTATAAAGTATTTTGTATTCTACCATTCAACGGTTTCGCTAAATTCACTATCGTCTGCATTCATTGACTCTTTTAACGAAGATGCCATATTTGGTATGGAGTTTAAATAGAGCGTTTCCTCTATCGCATTCCAATCTTCAAGAGAGAGCATTACGGCATTGTTTCTTTTGCCTGTAATTATTATTGGTTCATGCGTTCTTGCTGTCTCATCTATCATGTTGTAAATATCTGCTCTAGCTTGACTAACCGATATAACTTTTGTCATGCGATGCCCTTTGTGTTGATTTTTTAAATTGTACTAAATGTCGTACGGTTTGTAAAGAGCAGGGAGTGGTAGTCATATATATATTGCTTTGCAGTTTGTTTTAAAAAGTGTGTGAAAGAGATTGAAATAAAGTATCGGCGCTAGACCGATACTTATAAGAGTTAATTAAAACCCGTGTTTTAACCAAAGACGAACGAAGTTGTTTGTTTCATCAAGGTCGCCTTTGAAAGCGCCAACTGTATGGTTGTACATTGCATACATTCCAAAAAGCTTTGTGCTTTTTGAAATATCATATGTAGCCAAGATTTCAGTTGAAGTACTGTTGTCCAAA
>JAUPLZ010000230.1 GCA_030836705.1 Campylobacterota bacterium | reverse complement strand
CGCAACCAAAATCATAAATTTTTCTTATTTTAACACACAACTTTAAGTTTTCTTTTTAAAATAACATTCCCGCCTATTTCCCACCAAAGTAATAAATAAATTAGTAGCAGAACCGCTTCTTTTTAAACACTAAGCAAACTTTGATTTTTTGTAATTCTCTCTTTTTTAAGAATTGGCGAACTAAGAGGATATACGAATAGTATAAAATGGCATTTCATGTGATAAAAAGGCGAGAGAGTGTACAATTGCACTAAAAGAAACATAAAAATAGGTAGATTTTGAATAGTCAGAAGCCAAAGTATTTTAGTCCGTCATATATAAAAGATGATTTTTTAAAATTTCGTAATTCCTTAGGGCGTGTGGCTGCGCATTTTATACCTATTGCTGGCAACAGAATTGTTTTTCCGCTTTTACTGAAAACATGCATGAGACGTAGCAGCGGATTTTGCCTTAACCCGTATTTGGCAAGCTACTTTTTTAAAGAGAAGCTGCTTGTGACTTTGCCTCTCTCGCGCATCAATCATTTTATGAGAGATTGGGTGCTTATAGATAGATCTAAAATGCATATGAGTGATTATTTTATCGGCGGCGGTGAGTGGGATGAAATCGTTACAGACATAAGCACTATGAGCGTACTCAAAGAAGCACAGCAGCTTATGCAAAAAGATTGGGATTTTAAAAAAACGTCTGTTTACACATCGCTTCATAAAAGAGCAGAAGCATCAAATCCAAAAAAAAGACAACATGTCTTACTCGATACCACCCAAAAAATAGATACTTATTTTTTGCAATTTAAAGAACTTTATGAGTCCATAAAAAACAATGGTTTGTTGTCAACTCCATCAGATGCGAGAAGTATAGGCATTGCCATAGATAAAAACGGCAATATCTCAAAACTACCGGGTGGACAACATAGATTTTCAATAGCTTATATTCTGAATCTTCCAGAAATTAGCGTTGAGATAAGAATGATTCATAGAGAGTATTTGCAAAAAATCTGCGATGAGTTCAACTTAGACTACATAGATGGTGTTTTGAAAATAGCTCAGATACTCAATGAAAAAGGTGTGCATGGCAACTAATAACAGACTCTTTTTCTTTGGCTTTTCTCTATGGAAGCGAAAATTTATGACTCCGTTTTTTGATCCAAAGCATACGGAGACATTGCTATTTTGTGACTCTTTAAAAGAAGCAGTAACTAAAAATCTAAATAGCGACGACACTATTTATGTATGGGGAAGAAAAACCCATAAAGAAGTTTATGAGTATGCAAAAGTTGAAAACATCAAGATTTGTGTCGTAGAAGATGGTTTTATCCGTTCTGTTTCACTTGGTTCTGATCTTACACAGCCTTTCTCTCTAGTTGTTGATACACAAGGCATCTATTTTGACCCATCAACTCCAAGTGATTTGGAAAAGATACTCTCAGAACACTCTTTTGATGATGCTCTAAGAAGTCGTGCCGCTAATTTGATAACCACCATTATAAAAACAAAATTTTCAAAATACAATGGTCTTGAACACAAGAAGATAGAACTTGATGCGAGCGCGCAAGGTAAGAAAATCATTTTGGTTCCAGGACAAGTAGAAGATGACGCCTCGATTCTTTTGGGGGCTTTTGGACAAAGCACGCTTGATTTGTTATCGCAAGCTAGAAGTTCTTGCAAAGATGCTTACATCATCTACAAACCACACCCGGATGTTCTTAGCGGCAACAGAAAAGGTCTCAAAGATAAATCACTTGCACTGGGGTATTGTGACTTGGTCGTTGAGAACTATAGTATTGATAGCTGTATAGAGGTATGTGATGAAGTTCATACTCTTACTTCACTCTCTGGATTTGACGCGCTTTTAAGAGGAAAAAAGGTTTTTGTTTACGGTATGCCATTTTATGCTGGATGGGGGCTTACTGTTGATAAACTTCACAACGAAAGAAGAGGCAGGAGGCTAACACTTGAAGAGCTCGTTGCGGCAACTCTACTTTTATACCCACACTATATTCATCCAAGAACGCTTCAGCCATGCGAAGCAGAAGAGATGCTGCACGAGATGATAAAGATGCAAGAACACTACTTCAATTCAAAGTATTACAAGCTCTATTGCGATATAAAAGTCTTTTTATTACGAAAAATCAGACGCGTCATAGAGTTTGTTTTAAAAATAACGGGGAAGAGATAATGCTAAAGAGTGGTTTGCATCATTTTAAAGACAAAAATGTACTTCTACTTCAAGGACCTATAGGCCCATTTTTCTATAGACTCTCAAAAGATCTCAAAGCTGCCGGTGCAACTGTTTTTAAGATCAACTTCAATGGCGGAGATCTGCTTTTTTACCCAACTGATGCTGTTTTGTATACTAAAAGTCTGGTTGAATTTGAAGAGTTTTTAGAAAACTTCTGCACAGAACATAACATAGACACTATGCTGTTTTTTAATGATTGCCGTCCACTCCATAGAGTGGCAATACACACCGCACAAAAACTCTCTATAAAGACGGGAGTTTTTGAAGAGGGGTATATCAGACCAAATTTCATTACATTTGAAAATGGCGGAGTTAATGCATTTTCTCCAATTCCAAGAGACCCAGCATTTTACAAAAACATAGATTTAGGGAGTGATGCAACTTTTAAAAATGTCAAAAATCCATTCCCCTTTATGGCAACTTGGGCTATTTTATACTGGGCG
>JAUPLZ010000229.1 GCA_030836705.1 Campylobacterota bacterium | reverse complement strand
CGTTTTCCATAATCACGCAATGCGGACATCTCGTCTCTTCTTCTTTTGCATAAAAGGCGAGCTTGCACTTTTTGCATACTTTTAGCGGATGGCTCACCATCAAAATCTCACTGTCGTTTGCAAAGTCAAAAAGATTAATTTCTTGTTTTTTTTCTATAGCGCTAGTTTTGCAAACTTGCATACAAATTCCGCATCCCACACATTTACTCGACTGAAAAAAAAGTTTCTCTTTTGAGCTGTCCATATAAAATGCACCTATCGGACAAAAAGATGCGCAATCGCCGCAATTTGTACATTTTGCCTCATCTACCGATTTTTCAAAAACCACACCGTATCCGCTTGAGATAGTTTGGAGTTCGCTTGATTCAAGATAGTCTTTTATTCTGTTTTTTAAAATGGTTTTTTTGATAGGAATTTGAGTTTTTGTAGGGTTTACGCCTGAAATTTTTGGCTTTTCTACAATTGTTTGACTAACTGCTATTTGAGTTAATTTTCTAAAAAAACCTCTTCTTTCATTTACTGCTTCTTTTGGTTCTTGGGATATTTTTTTTATAAAACCGATTTCACTCAAAAAAAGATTTGAATTTCTCACTCTTTCCTTTAGTAACTCTTTTATCTCTTTGGCGTTTTTGTATTCACAGCTATCGCAATTAGTTAAATCACACTCTATATTTTCATTTTTTAACATCGCGGCAGAAATAAAATGGTGCTCATCAAACACGGCAAGACAAGGAGAGTCGTTTTTGCAAGAGATTAAAGTGCTAGATGATTTGGCAAATTTTAAAATATATTGATTTTCATCAAACGCTTCTATGTTTAAAGCCTCGCTTGGACATCCACCGATACAAGCAGCACAACCCGTGCAAGTTTGAGAATTTAATATGAGTTTTTCTTTTTTAAAATAAAAACTATTCTCCGGACAAATATCGGCACACTTTCTACACTCGGCGTAGAGGTAATCCGTTCGAACACATTTGTATTGATCAAAAATTATCTTATTTGTATTCTCATCTGCATTAATCATTTTCTTTTGCGCTTTCTTCTATTTGGGCATAATCGCTTACAAAAAATTCAACGGCAAAACTACAAAGGTCTTTATAAAGAGGTGTTTCGCACATCTCTTCACAAGCTATCAAAAATGGCGGCATCCAATTCATAATATGTTTTTGCATAAACTTTTTTTGCGCTTTTATATCATTTTGTTCTACTAAATTTTGCATGAAGCCAATCTCTATCGCCATATGATCGGGCGCCATAATATGAGATCTATTCATATTTATATCATATCCGTGGTCTATATAAAATTGCAAAACAGGATTTTCAAGCCCCGTCACTATATCCTTTGAGTTATCGTATATTGCACTTTCCACAGGATGTGTGTGCATAATAAAAGTCGATGTAAAATCTACATTTGCAAGCTCTTCTATCTCTTCATTGCTTTTGTTTTCAAAAAACTCTTTTGTGCCGTTTCCGAGCAAGGAGAGTATAGTTTCATTTTCTCTTAACTCTCTTATCGCGTTTTTATCCAAAACATCGGCGAACATTCTTGATAAAAAAGCATATATATAGATTCTGCTATCCATTTTTTACCTTTTATTTTTTTATTCTAGGCAGCGTTATGCCTGTTTGATTTTGATATTTGCCTTTTTTATCTTTATAGCTTACCTCACAAGGCTCATCGCCTTCTAAAAAAAGCACTTGGGCTATCCCTTCATTTGCATAGATTTTAGCAGGAAGCGGGGTAGTGTTTGATATCTCGATAGTAATATGACCTTCAAATTCCGGCTCAAAAGGAGTAACATTTACTATTATTCCGCATCTTGCATAGGTGCTTTTTCCAAGACATATGGCGAGTACATTTCTAGGGATTTTAAAATACTCAACCGTCCTAGCAAGCGCAAACGAGTTTGGCGGGACAATACAAACATTTCCTTTAAAATCTATAACATTTGCATCATCAAAATGCTTTGGATCAACTACGGTAGAGTTTATGTTTGTAAAAATCTTAAATTCATCGCTAACTCTGATATCATATCCATAACTACTAAGTCCAAAACTCACAACACCGGTTGCCGTTTGCTCATCGCAAAAAGGCGAAATCATTCCATCTTCTATGGATTTTTTTCTAATCCAGCTATCAGCTTTTAAGCCCATTTCTAACCCTTATATATTCTTTTACATTGTTTTAGGGTATTATATCAAACATTGTATATTCAATTTCAATAGAACAAGGAGTCACTTACTATGACATTTGAAGAGATAAAAGAACTTATAGGGGTGCTGGATAACAGCTCGTTAGCCTCTATTAAAATACAAAAAGATGATTTTTATATAAATCTTAGTAAAAACGGTGGCAAAATCACACAAGTTGCAGTGCCTGCTGCTGCACCAAAAACAACAATACAACAACCTCAAGCAGTTCAAGCAGAGGAAGCGCCTGCACCGGTTGCTTCAAAAAGCGGAGGCGAGATAATAACATCACCTATGGTCGGTACATTTTATAAATCACCAAGCCCTGATTCACCTGCATTCGTAAAAGTCGGCGATACAGTAAAAGAGGGACAAGCACTCGCTATTATTGAAGCAATGAAAATTATGAATGAAATTGAGGCTGAATTTTCTTGTAAAATTTTAGAAATTCTTGTAAAAGATGGTCAAGTTATCGAGTACGATACACCGCTATTTAGAGTAGAAAAAGTATAAAAATAATGGCTGTAGAAAAAAAAGAGATTAAAAGAATTCTTATTGCCAACAGAGGCGAAATTGCCCTAAGAGCTCTAAGAAC
>JAUPLZ010000228.1 GCA_030836705.1 Campylobacterota bacterium | reverse complement strand
TACTTTTTCAAAAGCATATGGGCTTGGCGGAATGAGGGTTGGATTTGGAATAGCACAAAATGAAATCATATCAACTCTTCACAAGCTAATACCGCCTTTTAATATCACAACCCTTTCACTTTCAAGTGCCATAGAATCTTTAAAAGATAAAGAGTTTGTAAATATGGGGATTGAGAAAAACTTCAAAGAGATGCTAAGATATGTAGAGTTTGCAAAAAATGCGGGAATCGAATATATAGATAGCTACACAAACTTTATAACCCTTTTGCTAGAAAAACACTCCAGCAAAGAAGTTTCTCAAAAACTACTAGAACAAGGAATAATAATTAGAGACCTCTCCTCTTACGGAATTAACGCCGTAAGGATAACAATAGGCAAAGAGGAGCAAAATACCGTTGTTTTAAACAAATTAAAAGAGGTTTTAGATAACTAATGGATTTAAAAGCACTCGTTGAACAGTTAGTAGCACTTTCAAAAAAATTAAACAAGAAACAATTGTATGTTGTAATTGCTACACTTTTAACAGTGATTGGCTTGATATCTTTTCTTGTCGTTCAAAATACAGAAGAGACAAAAGGAGATGACGGCTATAGGGTTCTTTTTAGCCAACTCTCCCCTAAAGATGCCGGATTGATTATAGCTCAGCTAGAGCAAGATAAAATCTAGTACAGAATAAAAAACGAAGGCAATATCGAAGTTAGACAAGAGATAGTCAACAAAGTCAGAATGGATATAGCAGCCCAAGGACTTCCAAAAGAGAGTATGGTTGGCTTTGAGCTATTTGACAAGCAAGAATTTGGCTCAACAGATTTTGACCAAAATATTAAATTTTTACGGGCTTTAGAGGGCGAACTTTCTAGAACAATCAGCGACTTAACAGTAGTAAAAAAAGCAAGAGTACACATAGCAATACCTAAAAAAAGTGTTTTTGTATCAAAAGATGAACCGGCAACTGCGTCAGTTATTATCGCCCTTCACGATAACACTAAACTCTCAAGAAAGCAGGTAACCGGAATTAAAAATTTAGTTTCTGCCGCTGTCGTAAACCTGAGCTTTGAAAATGTAAAGCTAGTAGATGAAGACGGCGAGCCGCTTGGAGAAGAAGACGAGCTTTATGCTTCAGGCGAAGCGGCAAAAATACAACTAAAATATAAAAAAGATTATGAAAAAATCTATGAAGAAAAGATAGCGCAGATGCTATCTCCTTTTATAGGCGGGAATGACAAAGTAGTTGCCAAAGTTACAATAGATTTTGATTTTTCTCAGAGAGAGAGTGTTGAAGAGGTTTTTGATCCAAACTCTGTTCCAAGAAGCGAACAAAGCATAGAAGAAAAAAGAGAGGGTTTTAAACCGCAAGAAATAGGCGGGGTTCCGGGTGCTGTTAGCAATATAGGTCCGGTGCAAGGGCTAGAATCAAATGAACTAAAAGAAAAATACCAAAAAAACCAATCAACCGTAAACTATGAAATATCCAAAAAAACATCAAATGTAAAAGGTGAATTCGCTAAAATAAACAGAATTACAGCGGCTGTAGTGGTTGACGGGCTTTACAATTATGAGGGAGAGGGCGACGATAGGAAGCTTGTTTTTAAAAAAAGAGGTGAAGATGAGATAGCAAATATCTCAAATTTGGTTAAGCAAGCCATAGGATATAACCAACAAAGAAACGATGAGGTGAGCGTAAGTGATTTTGAATTTAGAGCGCCTGAATTTTCTGCCGAGCTTAAATTATCGCCGACTGAGGTTTTTTTCCAAAAAATGCAGATGATAATGGGACCTTTTTATCCTGCGTTAAAATACATTTTTTTAATCATAATACTTTTTATTTTTTATAAAAAAGTTATTGTTCCTTTCAGCCAAAAAATGCTTGAATTAAAAACTGAAGAGGAAAAACCGGAAGAAGTTGCCATCGAATATGAAGACGAAGAGTTTGAAGATGAGATGGACAAGTTAAATGAGCTAAAGAAAAAAATAGAACAACAGCTTGGGGTTAGCGGCGCGATGGATGAAGACAATATGCGCTACGAGGTTCTTCTAGAAAAAATGAGATCTCAAGCGGAAGAACGCCCTGATAGTATTGCAAGTATTCTATCTCAGTTAATGTCAGAAGACACCACTATAAAAAAAGGGGAATAAATGATATCACTTCCTCCTCATTTACAAGCACAGCTTGAAGAAATGTCCATGGGTGAAAGAGTTGCCGTATTTTTGATGCAACTTGGCGATGATGTAACTGCCCAAATTTTTAGCCATCTTGATATAGAAATGGTAACAGAAATATCAAAAAATATAGCTCTTGCAAAAACAATAGATAAGCAAATAGCTATGGCTATTATGGAAGAGTTTTATGCAATAATCCAGTCCAATCAATATATTTCAGCCGGTGGTCTTGAGTACGCAAAAGAACTTCTATATAAAGCACTTGGACCTGAAGAAGCAAGAAAAGTGCTTGAGAAACTGCAAAAAAGTATATCAGCAGGCAAGAACTTTTCTTATCTTGATAAGATTAAACCGCAACAACTTTCCGACTTTATCCAAAACGAACATCCGCAAACTATAGCACTTATTTTGGCGCACATGGATCCAACCATGGCAGCAGAAACGCTACAGCTTTTTCCTGATGAAACAAGAGGTGAGGTTGCTATGCGTATGGCAAACTTAGGCGATATCTCTCCTTCAATAATCAAAAAAGTATCCACACTGCTTGAAAACAAACTAGAAGCATTGACGAGCTACAAAGTTGAAGTCGGAGGTCCAAGAGCTGTTGCGGATATATTCAACAGACTTGGCTCAAAAGCAGCAAAGGCGACTATTGCCTATATCGAGCAAATTGATGAAAATCTCGCAAATTCTATAAAAGAGATGATGTTTACATTTGAAGATATTATCAAACTCGACAATAACGGAGTTAGAGAAATTCTTAAAACTATCGACAAAAAAGCCCTCACTCTTGCTCTAAAATCAGCATCAGAACCGCTAAAAGAAAAAATATTTTCAAACATGTCGCAAAGAGCCGCCGAAACACTAAAAGAAGAGTTAACCTTTTTAGGCGCCGTTAAAGTAAAAGAGGTTGAAGTAGCGCAAAGACAAGTAGTAGAGGCTGTTCAAAAACTAGCTGAACAAGGCGTGTTAGAGCTTGGCGAAGCGGAAGAGACTATTGAGTAATGAAGATAATCCTAACTCAAGATGAACTGCAAAATCATCAAATAATTAAATATGAATTTAAAAACCTAGAGCAATTTATTCCAAGCGAACCGAAAAAACAGTCTGAGTTGCAAAAGAGCAATGTTTTTCCAAAAATTGAAGGCATAGAAAAAAAAGATGACTCTTTAAATGATTTAAAGGTAAATAAAGTTTTGCACGAAATGCAGCAAAAAAATGAATCTTTTTCTGAATCCTTATTAAAAAAAATCGATGAGTTAAGCACAAGTTTAGTCAAAATGGAAATGAACTTCGAAAAACAGCAAGAGGAGTTTTCTCAAAGACTAGTAGGCGAGCGAGAAAAAGCATTAAAAGAAGGCATAGAGCAAGGCAAAGAGCAGATGCAAAAAGAGATAGCCTTTGAAATTGATGCACAAAAAAAACAGATAACCGAATCAATCCAGAAAATGAATATAACGGCAGATTCATTTGATAAAGTAACAAAAAATCTTGAAAAAGAGCTAGTAGATGCGGCTATTGACATAGCAAAAGAGGTTTTAAGCTCGGAGATTAGAGAAAATAGCTCAAAAATAGCCTACAATTTGGCAAAAAATTTAATAGAAGATGTAAAAGGTGCTATGAAAATTAAAATAAAAGCAAACCCGCAAGATTGTGCCTACTTAAAAGAAAACATAACAATAAACAATGCCATAGAAATAATCCCAGACAGAGCAATAAGCAAGGGTGGCATTATAATAGAAAGCGATGCCGGAAATGTTGATGGAACCGTGATGACGCGTTTTAATGCGATAAAAAGAACCATTCTAGAGCATTAAATGAATCTAATTGAAAAAATAAAATCATCAAACACAAGCGAATTGCAAGAAATCGCACAGGAAATCAGAGAAAGAATATTAGAAGTAGTAAGCAAAAACGGCGGGCATCTTAGCAGCTCTTTGGGGGCGGTGGAGATAATTATAGCCATGCACTATGTTTTTGACGGCTTAAATGACCCGTTTATTTACGATGTATCTCATCAAGCATACGCTCACAAGCTAATAACAGGAAGATGGGATGAATTTGAATCACTAAGGCAGTTTGGCGGGATTAGCGGATTTACAAAACCGTGCGAATCCGAGTATGACTATTTTATAGCCGGACACAGCTCTACTTCAATTTCTCTTGCACTTGGAGCCGCAAAAGCCATAAGACTTAAAAACGAAGATAGAGTTCCTGTTGTTTTAATAGGCGACGGCTCAATGACTGCCGGCATGGTTTATGAAGCTATGAATGAACTTGGCGAAAGAAAACATCCAATGGTTATTATCATAAACGACAATGAAATGAGCATAGGCAAAGCCATAGGAGCCATAAGCAGATATCTTTCAAAAATAATAGCCGGAAAGTTCTACCAAAACATCAAACAAAAGACAGAAAAAGTGCTCAATACAATGCCTGATTCTTTTAGATATATGGCAAAAAAATTTGAAGAAAGCCTTATGCTCATTACCCCCGGAATTCTTTTTGAAGAGCTTGGGCTTGATTATATTGGTCCTGTTGACGGGCATGATTTTGAGTCGATGATTGAGACGCTAAAGACTGCAAAAGAGATGAAAAGACCGGTTGTTGTTCATATGCAAACAACAAAGGGCAAGGGATACAAAGTAGCCGAAGGAAGGTTTGAAAAATGGCACGGCGTGTCACCGTTTGATATAGAAAGCGGCGAGTTGATAAAAAAATCATCCAAAAAAAGCGCTACAGATATATTTTCCGATGAGCTCTATAAAATCGCAAGCGAAGATGATAAAGTAGTGGGCGTTACTGCGGCTATGCCAAGCGGAACCGGAATGGGAGCTTTGATTGATGCTTTTCCGGATAGATTTTGGGATGTGGCAATTGCCGAACAACATGCCGTAACTTCAATGGCATCGCTCGCAAAAGAAGGATTTAAGCCATTTTGCGCAATTTATTCCACTTTTTTACAAAGAGCGTACGACCAAATAATTCATGATGTTGCCATATCTTCTTTGCCTGTAAAATTTATAATAGACAGAGCGGGGATTGTAGGAGAAGACGGGGAAACCCATCAGGGAGTTTTTGATATCTCTTTTTTAAGAACTATTCCAAATATGGTACTTTTCGCCCCAAGAGACGATGAAAGCCTAAGAGATGCGCTATGGTTTAGCCTAGAGCTTGACAAACCATGTGCCATAAGGATTCCAAGAGGCCCGTTTGCGGATGTTGAAAAATTCAAATCAGACGGCTTTGAGTTAGGCAAATCAGAACTACTAAGAAAAACAAACAGCAATGTCATATTCGCAGGCTACGGTGCCGGTGTTAATAAAGCCATTGCAACGGCTGAGCTTTTAAAAGATATGAGTCCTGCTATTTTGGATTTGCGATTTATTAAACCGCTTGATGAAGAAACACTAAAAACCTTGGCTAACGAATATAAAAATTGGTTTATTTTTAGCGACAGCGCAAAACAAGGCGGGGTTGCAAGTGCGCTGATGGAGTTTTTTAGCGATGAAAATATTTTTGATATAAAAATAACATCGTTTGAATATGAAGATATATTTTTACCTTCGGGAAAAACAGACAAAATAGAAGAATTTATCAAAATACAGCCTTGCGACCTAGCAATAAAAGTCAAAAAAAGAGTTCTCTAGCTTTTACGGCTTCTCTTTTAATTTTATTCTTTTTTTTATGTCGTAATATTCAAGCACCGCATCAAGCTCTTTTTCCAAAGCTTGTTTTGATAGAGTTGATGGTTCTTTTATTCCAAATCGATGCAAAAAACCTTTCGGCATAATCGATTTTTCATAAGATGGTTTTGTTAAATAATCAAACATCGCTTTTTTGATTTTTTTTCGCTCGCTATAAACAAGCAAATACCTTGTATAGATGACTTCTGTCGGGATTTTCATCTCTTTATGACACTTAATGCAGCCGTTATTCAGCTCCTCTCTTCCTTCCAAAAAAATAAAAAACATTATAAAAACAATAAAAATTCTCACCATTTTATCACCACCTCGGTACCCATGCCCACCTCTGATTCTACGAAAATTTTAAAATTATAGATTTGCACTATTCTATTTACGATATTTAATCCTATGCCAAATCCGCCTTCGCTATCATTTAATCTCTCAAATCTCTTAAAAATAATCTCTTTTTTATCTTTTTCTATGCCAATTCCGGTATCTTTCAAAGAGAGGTGCTTATCATCAAGCGTTAGCGTAATTTCACCGCCTAGCTTATTGTATTTGACTGCGTTTGAAAGCAGATTATCAACCATGCGCATAAAAAGATTAGAGTCCACGAATAACACAATATTCGGCTTTATATTGCTCTTAATAGTTATTTTTTTGCTCTCTGCGAGTATTTTAAAATACTCTAAGCGCTCCTGTGCGATTTCTGAGATATTGCACTCTTTGTTTTCTATATTTTGCTTATGATTAAACTGCGAAAAAATCAAATCTTCGTAAATATTACTAAGTGTTTTTGAGGCAACTTCTATTCTTTTTACATATTTTTTTATATTTTGCGGAACCTCCATGGACTCAAACATCTCGGCATTTGTCATTATTATGCTAACAGGCGTATTAAGCTCGTGGGTCGTGTCTTTTATAAAATTATCCAAAAATCTTATGGAATTGCGCATAGGGGCGGTAAAAAGCTTGCCCAAAACAAAACTAATAAAAGATATGACAAAAAATGAGACTACAAGAAAGATTGCTATGTTTCTTTTTAGGTTATCAAAATATACCGAATCAAATTTCTTGCGAATTAGGATATATTTTGCACCAAGATAATAAGGTGAAATTTCCTCTATATAGTGACTTCCGTCGCTATTTCTGTAAAACATTTTAGAAAAATCTACATCTTGCACAGAAAAATCAGAAAATATCAATTCATGCGCGCTATCAAAAATAGCGCTCTCATACTCATCGGAAGTTGGATAATAAAGCTCTTCAAGAAAAAAAGTTCGATGCATTTTTTCCAACTCTTCATGCAAATTTTTTGCGCTATTTTTTAAAAAAACAAGCTCTTCGTCTTTTACAAGAAGCATCTCGTGTCTTAAAAAAATCGCCACGCTTATTACAAGAAGCAAAAATGTAGAAACTATATAAAAGAAAACAAACCGAAATAGACTCTTTTTTTCACTTTGAAGCAAATGAGTACCCGATATGTTTAATTGATTCTATTTTCTCTCTCCCTAGATGTTTTCTAAGTGTTTTAATATAAGAACGCAAACTGCCGTCGTTTGGCTCCTCTTCATAATCCCAAACAGTGCTAAATATCTGCTCTTTTGTTATTACTTTATTTTTATTTTCCAAAAACAACTTCAAAAGCCTTGCTTCTTTATTGGTAAGTTTTACTTCGACATCGTTAATATACAAAGAAAACCGCTCGGTGTGATAACGAATATTTTTTTCAATCTCTATAAAATCTTGGCTTAAGTGCATAAATTGTCTTTTTAAAATGGCGCGAATTCTAGCAAGAAGCTCTTTTAGTGAAAACGGCTTTCTTATATAATCATCGCAACCTATATCAAAACCATATGCAACATCATCGGCGCCGCTGACTGAAGTGATAAAAATAGCAGGTGTTAAAATGCCGTCTTTTCTAATAAGCTTTAGCAAATCAAGACCGTTTTGCATGGGAACCTTTACATCAAGAAGCAAAAGATCAAAACTTGACTCATAAATCACCTCATGGGCTTTTTGACCGTCATAAACAGCTTTTACATCGTAATTATTTGCCTCTAAGAACTCAACAACCGTATCACTTAGATTTATATCATCTTCAAGGAGTAATATTTTTGCCTTCATTTGTGCCTAATACATAAAAATTATATGGTTATATTTTATTTTTGTGAAATTATTGTGAAATTGGATTGATAGAACTTTTCTCTTTTGAAACAGATTCCAAAAACTCAAATACTCTTTTTTGCAAATCATCGCCGGTCTCGTATTTTTTTAAAAGTACAAAAGGCACGGAAAAATTTCTTTTTTTGTTATTTTTAAAATTTTTATTTATTATTTTTATGAGAGTATTAATATCTTTTGTCTCATTTGCTCCGCCTTTTGCAAAAAATTCCACTTGAGAGATAAAAAAACCTTGCAAAAACTTATCTTTAAAAAGCTTTACCGCATCTTCTTGTATTTTTTTTCTTGTCTCGTCATCAAACTCTTTGCCTGAACTTATAATAATTGCCGCAAAAATCGGCGCTAAGTGATCTACATGCTTATTGGATATTCCAAAAACTTTATTTAACAACTCCGCTAAAATCACATCTGCTCCTTCGTGGATTATTTTTTTATTAAATAGAGACTATTTATATTTGTGTCGAAAAATGAAAATTCTATTTTTTTAAAATAATCATTCGACGCCCTTTGAGTCAAAATATAATCTCCGCCTCTTTTTATTCCATAAAATAAGAGCTTTTTTTGAAAATCTTTATTTTGGCAAACCACTCTATCTATGTTCATTTTTAAAAGTTCTTCTGCAATCTCTTTTGTAAAGTGATACTCATAAGCAAAGTGTCTTTGCGGACTTTTTATGAAGAGATAAAGAGGCTTGTTGTAAAAAGTAACTATTGTATTTGCTACAAGGGTAATCAGTACAAAGCCAAAAAGCAGTTTTTGAGTTCTCCTAAACTCCAGAAGTCTTACCCTGTATGAATTAAAAAAAGCATAGACAACAAAAGGAGTAAATATAACCGCGTAAGGAGCAAAATCCTCTATCTTTATATTTTGCCTTAGTGATAAAACGAGCGATATGATAAAAGAGACCGTTGAGACAAACCAAAGCATATGCAAGCTATCTCTTGATTTTTCAAACTGAAGATAGATAGCATAGATAAAAAATAAAAACACAAGCGGTGAGAAAATAGCGGCATATGTGCTAAAAATATCCAAAAAATACCCTTCAGGCACACCGCCGTCATCAAATCCAAAAATATAAAAATTTACAATAAATGAAAGCCCTGCAATAAAAATAAGCATAGGCTCTTTTTTGTAGTAGCCATAAAACAACAAAGAGACAAAAAGATATAAAAAAGCATTATCCAAAAATGCCATCGGTATAAGAATATAGTAAGCATTTCTTGAAAAAACTTTTACTGAATATATAAAAACCAGCGTAAAAAACATTATTATTCCGGCTTTGTTTACTATCAAAGCGGATGTGTTTACTCCCGGCAATAAAATAAAAATAAGAAGCACAAGGAGTATATCTTCCCTTTTTTTTACAATATCTTTTGAGATAAAAACAACGAGCAAAGCATTTAAAAAATGTAGAAATATAAAAGGCGCTCTTATGGCAAAATCATTCTGCCCAAAAAGCGATGCAGAAAACTTGGTTATTTGCGTTAAGTAGCCGCTATTTCCAAAAAAAATATCTGCTTCGTATTTACTAATTGAGATATAAGATGAAGCCCATGCTAAAAACAGGGCATCAAAAGCAAGAATTAAAGATGCAAAAAGCCAGATTCTCATAACTTGAGAAAATTTTCAAATATTTTATGTCCGTATTCACTCATGATACTTTCGGGATGAAATTGAACACCATAGACTTTTGTATTTTTAATCTCAAGCGCCATAATCTCATTATCATCAACACTATGAGCCGTAACGATTATATT